>JAKEFK010000395.1 GCA_022616075.1 bacterium | reverse complement strand
AAATTTCCGGTCCTCCCCAAAATCTCAAGTGAGAATTTGATTTGCTTGCGCGATATCTCATGAGTTTATTTGATTTCTCTGCAGTAATCCCGTATTCCTTTCTAACTCTGTCTGCAATTTTTTTGAACCACGAGTTATGGAAGGGCAAGGACACGTGCTTGGAACGTGAAGTAGCCGTCAAGGTACGTTACTTGTGCAGAACGGACTTCCAGTTGCGAAGAATTCGAATCGGCTCGATGTGACCTGTGGATACGGCTCTCAGAGTTAGGAATTGCCCGCCTGGTAGTACGAAGAAGTCCGGTCCAAATGAAGACGTATCCATTTCGATGATCTCGGGAGAGCCGAGTTGTAAACCGTTTTTGTCTATTGATACTGGAGTATGAACGACGCTTTTGTTGTCTTTAGCGTAAAAGATCCCGTTTCCTTCCGGCGCCCAGTTGGCGGAGGAAAGGGCGTCTCCTTTCGAGATTTGCCACTTTCGAGTACCAGCAGGAAAATCGCTCAGGTAAATCTCGCTTCGTCCTGATTCGTCGGACATCCAGGTGATCCATTTTCCGTCCGGAGAAAGCTGGGCGTACCGTTCCTCAAAGGGCGTAACCGCAAACTTCAGAATTTTGGAAGGATCGTCGATTGAAATATATGCGATGTCATACTTGGTGTGAGCATCCTGCATTCCGCCGACAAGAGTCTTGCCGTCACCCGACCAATCCCAGACAAGGAAGGGTGTGTGGGCGAGGATCTTCTGAGACTCACTTCCCGATGTCGATACAATCAAGAGCGATTGCACGAAAGTGGCCGTGCCGCTGGCGTGCACTGTGACCGCCAGTTTGCTGCCGTCAGGTGAGAAAACGCCGTAAATGCTGCCTTCAGGCGCCGATGTAAATGTGGCGCGCCTTGCCTGAGCGCGTGCGAGATCCATGATCCAGAGATCGCTAACGCCGGATGGCTCAGTTTTTACCAGAAGAGCCTGATGACCGGACAGATCGACGTCCCATAAATGGTATCGCCCCGGTTCGCCAATCGCCTGGACCCCGTGGCGCCCGCGACGCACCTTTATTATCTGCAATGCAGGATTGCTGTTTCTCCATACAATCGTACCGCCGGAAGAAACGGAAAAATTGCCGATAGCGCGCGGATTAAAATATTCGAGATTGGCTGCAATGGGAATGGCGGCTCCCGATAACTTTCCTGAATCCGGATCGAACGGCTGGGCAAGTAGGTTTTCATCACGCACCCAAAAAAGGTAGCCATCCGCATACTGAGGGTTCGATCCGCGATCAACGACGATCTTCTCCTGACCTTTTTGTATGGAAGTGATGGCAATCGAACCGATTTCAGAGAGCGTGCTACGGCTGTAAAGCAAATGCTTGCCATCGGGAAGCAAATACGGATTTCGATCACTCATGCCTTGCTCATGAACAGTCGTGACAACTGCAGGTTGTCCACCCCCTGCCGGCACTTTCATCAGCGGACCGAAAATGGTCGGAGCAAAAACGATCGTATCACCACGTCCCCAGGAGCCACCGCGACCCTGGGGAGCATCGGCAATTACCTGGATCGGGCCGCCGTTGGCTGGAATTCGTTTCAACTTGCCATCCGCAAAAAAACCGATGGAGGCGCCGTCAAAAGACCAGAATGGAAAAATAGCTCCTGTCGTACCTTCAAGCTGCCTGGTTTCTCCGTTTTCCAGATTCCGTGTAAAAAGCCCAGCGGACGTCGGCATGACGACTTTTGAACCGTCGTGCGAAATGGAAATCGACCCCGCGCCTACATCCAAAATTGTCACGTTCGCAGGAGGCACGATTTCTGCGCGAATTGGACGCTCGAGAGTTTTCAGTTTGTTTTGGGTCAGGATGACCCACGCAAGCAATGCCAATGCAAAGATCCATCCTGCACCCGCGGCCACACGGACGATGCGCGTCCTGGAACGTCGCAAATCGGCTGTAACCCGCGCAACCCCTGCTTGCGATCCCGCTTCTGAGATCCACTGCAATTCAGAGGCAACATCATGAGCCGACTGCCACCGTGAATCAGGATCTTTCTCCAGACACTTGTGCACAATGTGATCCAGCGCGGGCGGTGTGAGCGGGGAAACAGAAGAGATCGGTTCCGGTTGCGAAGAAACGATTGCGGCAATGAGGCTCGTTTTTGAATGGCCCTGGAAGGCGCGCTTTCCGGTTGCCATTTCATAGAGCACCGTCCCCAGCGCAAAGATATCCGTTCTGGCGTCGGCCTCCATGCCTTCGAGTTGCTCGGGCGCCATGTACTGAAAAGTGCCGAGGATGGTCCCTTCTTGCGTTAATGGTTCGGCAGCGGTGGGTAAATGTGTGACTCCATCCGGTTGAGATTTGGTATTTGTTTCGGTCCTCGCAAGACCGAAGTCGACCAGTTTAGCGCCGGATTTTGTGAGCATAATATTTCCGGGCTTCAGATCGCGATGAATGATTCCGCGGCGGTGGGCTGCATCCAATGCGGATGCAATTTCGCGACCGTATCGAAGAACTTCGCGTGTGGGAAGCGAACCCTTCTTCACCCGATCGGAAAGCGATTCGCCTTCCAGGAGTTCCATGACTATGTAATGAAGTGTGGACTTTCCGTCCGAAGACAGTACAGATCCATCGCCATCTGTCTCCATGTGTCCCACATCGTAGAGCGTGCAAATGTTTGGGTGATTCAACTGGGAGATGGCTTTCGCTTCGCGCACAAATCGTTGGCGAAGCAAATCGTTTGCGGCAAATCCTGCTGGTAAAACTTTGATCGCCACTTCTCTGTCCAGACGGGTGTCTCTCGCGCGCCATACTTCTCCCATTCCACCTGCGCCAAGATGCGAGACAATCTCGTAAGGGCCAAGCTTTGTACCAATCGGGATGGACATGAATTCAAACAAGAATACCGAATGCGCCGCGAAAACACAATTTGCGATTCGAGAGCGCTTCAGCGATTCTCCGTGGTGAAATTTATTGTGGCAGTCCGATACGCTGTAGTAGGTTGGCAAACCGCGGATCATCACGCAGCTCATCCCAATGGGGGTCAACCTTTAAGTATTCGACCCGATTGGACCGTTCCCGATAAGCCTTTTCCAGCCATTCAAACGCCTGATCCTTTTCTCCCAGACAAGAGTAGATTGCTGCTATATCCACCGGTGAAACGTACTGTGTTCTCGATAATTCCAGTAACTGCTGCAGCATCTTTTCCGCCTCCTCTCTCTTTCCCCATCGCGCATACGCTGGTGCCGCCATTCTCAAATATCCAAGATTGTCGCCTTCCAGATTGCCCGCCTTTTGGAACTCCGAGATTGCTTCCTGATACATCCGCATTCGCATGTAAGTGAAGCCGAGAATTCGATGCGCCATTGGAAAATGAGGGTCCATCTCGATCGTCTTACGGTGCTGTTTCAACGCTTCATCATATCTACCTGCTTCAGCATAACGGTTTCCAACATTGGCGTTAATCGGCATCGATAATGGATCCAGCTTCTGGGCTCTTTTGATCGCAGCAATCGACTCGTCATGCCTGCCCATAGCGCCTAAGAAAATGGAATACCAGAAATGTGCAATGGCATAGTTAGGATTCAATTCAACCGCCCGCTTATATTCTTTTTCCGCTTCTTGCCACTTCCATTCAAATTCATGGACGCTGGCTAGGGCAGCATGAGCCTCCGCCAGAACCTCATCCAGCTCTAAAGCTTTCATGGTTGCTTCTTTGGCCTTTGGTACCACTTCACCTGGCGAAACCAGTCCATTGTCCCCCAGTACGATGTAGCAGTCGGATATTCCTGCGTACGCCAGAGCGTATTTCGAATCTTTTTCAGTCGCTTGCTGGAGATATTCAATGGCTTTTTTCAATCCATCTTCTGTTCGCTTGTTCCAGTAATAGCGGCCTTTTAAATAAAGCTGGTACGCTTCGGTATTCTCCGTGAAACTTTTGGTTAGTTTCTGTTGCTCTTCACCTGTTAGCTTCAATCGCAACTGTTCGGAAATTTCTTTTGAAATATCGGACTGCACCGCTAGAATGTCGGAAAGAGTCCGGTTATATTGTTCTCCCCAAAGCTGAGTACCATCCGAGACCTGTACCAAATTTGCGCGGATGATCAAGGTGTCTTCCTGTTGATTGATACTGCCTGTAACAACAGCATCCACATTGAGATCCCGGCCCACTATCCGTGGATCGACTTCTTTTCCTTTGTAAGTGAAAACTGTTGCGCGGGCCATGACTCGGAGCCGTGGAAGTTGGGAGAGCGTATTGATCGTGCTTTCGGTGATGCCATCGCTCAGGTATTCGGTTTTTGGATCCGCATTGAGATTTTGGAATGGCAAAACGGCAAGGGAATGAATCGCAGCTTTGTGACTGTTGCGCAAGTACAGCCCAACGCCAACCGCGAGCAATATAACCACAAGAGCTGTGAAAACGAAATGCCAGGTTCGCGATCCACGTTGTGCTTTTTCAGTTGGTAAAATCCCTGGTGCAATCTGGGAAATTGCGGATCGTCCTGAGTCGATTTCCCGTTTGAGTCGTTTTAGATCAGCACGTACTTCCGCCGCACTCTGATATCGAAGTTCGCGATCTTTTTCTTGACACTTACTGATGATCCGTTCTAATTCCGGCGGCAAATCGGGGTTTAATCGTGATGCGGAGAGAGGAGATTTGGTGAGAATCGCTTCAAAAAGAGCCACGGTCGTATTTCCCGAAAAAGCCTGTCTGCCAGTGGCCATCTCATAGAGCACTGCGCCAAATGAGAAGAGATCGGTACGTGCATCGACTTCTTCCCCACGTGCTTGTTCAGGGGACATATAAGCGATCGTTCCCAGGGTTGTGCCAGGATGAGTCAGTGATTCGGGTGTTGCTTCTGTTTGCAATATAGAAACATGTGGGGCGTTCTTTTCGTGTGGCTGTGGTGCAAGTTTTGCGAGGCCGAAATCCAGAATCTTAGCCTGACCGCGATTCGCCACAAAAACGTTGGCTGGTTTCATATCGCGATGAATGATTCCTTTAGAGTGTGCAGCGTCCAGTGCATCGGCGATTTGAATGGAAAGTTCCAGAAGTTCCTCGTTTCCAAAAGGTCTACTTCCGATGCGATGCTTTAGTGTCTGCCCTTCCATCAGTTCCATGGCGATGAAATGAAGGGGGGCTTCATCGCTATCGGAGGGAACTCCGCTATCGATGTCGTAGATCGTGCAAATATTAGGGTGATTTAAGGCTGAAGCGGCTCGTGCTTCACGCTGAAAACGTTCCAGAGCTTGTGGGTCTTGCGACAATTCTTCCGGCAAGAATTTAAGTGCGACTTTCCGGCCAAGCTTTGTGTCTTCGGCCCGGTACACGACACCCATTCCGCCTCCACCAAGGCGCTCAAGAATCCGGTAATGAGAAATCGTTTTGCTTATCATGAAAGATAAGATTGTACCTTCTTACTCAAATCATCCCAAACGCATCATCTCGGTAATCAAGGATGGCGCGGTAATCGATAAGATCCTTACTCATCTGAAATGATGAGCATTCGGGAATGACACATCGGACAAAGGGTTTACCGTTCCGAAATGTTTGGGAAATCAAATAACGCGGTTTATACTGTTCCTCTCGTTCCAGATCCAGGGTCTACAATCATGGCAATTGTGGCAGGGACACGTCTTGGTCCGTACGCGATCATAGCTCCGTTGGGCGCCGGTGGAATGGGTGAAATATGGAGAGCAAAAGACACTCGCCTGGATCGTGAAGTAGCCATCAAGGTACTTCCTGCAGGATTTGCTGCTAACGATTTGTTTCGTCAGCGGTTCGAGCGCGAAGCGAAAGCAATCTCGCAGTTAAATCACCCCAACATTTGTACTCTGTATGATGTAGGACAGGTAGAGTCCGGCGACGCTCTGCAGGTCACCGGATTAACCCCGAGCAAATCTCAGATCCATTACATCGTGATGGAACTTCTGGAAGGAGAGTCGCTTTCAGAGCGGTTGAAGAGAGGTCCGCTCCCGGTCCATGAAGTCCTCCGGTGTGGCCGCGAGATCGCTTCTGCACTCGATGCGGCTCACCGTCGTGGCATCATTCATCGCGATTTGAAACCCGGCAACATCATTCTGACGAAGTCGGGCGCCAAACTCCTCGACTTCGGACTTGCCAGGACGATGGCAGACAGCAAAGCGCCTTTGGATGGCGTCACCGGTTTACCAACCGAGGCCGAACCTTTGACGGCTCAGGGAACGATTCTCGGAACATTTCAATACATGTCTCCCGAACAACTGGAAGGATTGGAAGCAGACGCGAGAACCGATATCTTTGCGTTTGGAGCGGTACTGTATGAGATGGCAACCGGAAGGCGAGCGTTTCAGGGAAAATCGAAAACCAGTCTGATCGCGGCGATTGTATCTTCCCAACCGGCTCCCATCTCATCGGTTGCGCCGATGACCCCTCCGGCGCTCGATCACCTCATCCGGAAGTGTCTGGAAAAAGATCCGGATGATCGCTGGCAATCGGCCCACGACGTATCGAGCCAGTTGCAGTGGATCAGCGAAGCCGGAACCCAGGCCGGTGTTGCCACTCCGGTAACAATCCGCAGAAAAACTCGCGAGAGAATTGCCTGGTCGTTTGCCGCTCTGTTGTTCACGCTTCTTGCTGCTGTATCGTGGATCCATTTCGGCAGCCGGAGCGAAGAAGTCACTCCAATCCGCAGTTATCTGCATCCACCGGAAGGCACAAAATTCGATTTTAGCGAAAGTAGTATAGCCGGTCTGGCGGTCTCCCCTGATGGAAAGAAGATTGCCTTTACTGCCTCGGATGAGTCAGACCATTCGCATGTTTATGTACGATTTCTCGACAAACTCGAAGCCCGCAAACTGACCGGAACACAGGATGCGAATCAGCCGTTTTGGTCTCCGGACAGCCGGTTCATCGCCTTCTTTGCGAATGGAAAGCTCAAAAAAGTCGATATTAGCGGAGCCCCTCCTCTTACACTGTGTGATGCGCCGATAGGACGAAGCGGGGCCTGGAATAAAGAGGGAATCATCCTCTTTTCACCCTCTACACTTGAGCCGATCCATCAGGTGCGTGACTCCGGCGGCAAATCGGTTCCGGTAACGAAACTCGATGTCTCGGCCGGTGAAACAACTCACCGCTGGGCACACTTCCTCCCTGACAGCAAGCACTTCCTCTATATGGCCGGCACACATACCCTTGGAGCGCAAAGTGAGGCAAATGCCATCTACGCAGGTACCCTCGACTCCATTGAGGACAGAAAGCTGATTCTTCATGCGCGATCCAACGCCGTGTATGCATCCAGCCATCTGATCTACGTGAGGGATAACAATCTTGTGGCCCAACGATTTGATCCGGACAAACTGGAAACCACCGGTGATCCGTTCACTCTGGCGGAGGGAGTTTCGTATTCCTTAGGAATGTTCCGCGGTACTTTTTCGGCGTCCACAACCGGCATTCTGGCTTATGCTTCGGGTGTTTCCGACGAAAAAAACCAGATCATGTGGTTCAATCGTCAGGGTAAGGAACTCGTGAACGTCGGAGAACCTGGCAGATGGGACTATGTCTGCCTATCACCGGATGACCTGCGCGCTGCTGTTTCTTCGTTTGATCCAAATAAAGGGGCATCCGACATCTGGTTGATCGATCTGGAACGCAACGTAGAAAGCAAATTCACTTTCGGTGAATTGGATGCGGCGTATCCTGTCTGGTCGCCGGACGGATCGAAGCTCCTGTACGCCGCCTACGGCAAGGACCCCACGGGTATGAAGAGCAAATTCAGTCTAAAGCCAACAGACGGCAATGCGCAACCGGAAAGCATTTACGAGACCAAGAACCTTGCCTATACAGACGACTGGTCCCCGGACGGCCGGTATGTGATATTCAGTGAATCAACGGCCGGAGGAGAGATGGATCTATACTACATAGACCTGGAACATGCAGAGAAGCCCGTACCTTTGCTAAAACCCGATTTCAACTATGAATATGGCTGGTTTTCGCCGGATGGCCGCTGGGTGGCCTTCACGTCGAATGAAGCCGGTTCGTATCAGCTTTATGTGATGTCGTTTCCCGATGGAAAAAGCAAATGGCAGGTGTCCCGCGGTGGGGTGTCCGGAGCGCTTTCCTGGCGTCCGGGAGAAATCCTGTTCAAGGGCTCGGAGGGCAAAATCATGTCCGTACGCGTCGAAAATCACGGGGACTCGATCCGCCTGAGCAATCCGGAAGTCCTCTTTATCAATCCCCGCATTCAGGATTTTGACCTCTCGCATGATGGCCGGCGCATCATTGCAACGGTTCTACCGGAAACTGCGAAAGCCGGCTCCGTTACCCTGGTCACAAACTGGAACAAATAACGGCGCTATTGCGCCCGGAGGCGTAGCTGTCGCGCACGGCGCTTACACGAATGGTGGTTACACGATCCCCGCCACCTATTTCCAGCATGGCGTCCCAACAGTGTTGATGATTCACATCGGCTGGGCGGAACTGACGCGCCTGCGCCGCGAGAACGGGGGGAACCTGATTATCGCCGGGCATGTCGGCGGCGACAGCATGGGGTTCACGCCTTATCTGCGCGCACTGCGTGAGCGCGGGTTGGAGGTACGGACACTGGGCGGGGTTTCCGGCCCGAGGCCAAGCCTTGACGGACCCGCTGACGATACTCGTACGCTTACTAAACCTTTGAGAGCAGCGGTATACGGGCTCCAGTTCTTTCTTGAGATAATATAAAGCCATGAATCGCTTGATCACGCGCAGGCAGTTTCTGAAGGGATCCGTCTCAGCAAGCGCCTGGGTAGCTGCGTCTCCTTTTCGGCTGTCCGCGCAGGAGCGATCCGGACGCTCCACAAGGGTGATCGTTGCCGGTGCGGGGCTCGCTGGACTGAGTGCTGCGTTTGAACTGGTCAACGCCGGACACAACGTGACCGTACTGGAAGCGCGAACCCGTGCTGGAGGACGTGTTCTCACGTTGCGCGAGCCTTTTTCAGATGGGCTCTCTGTTGAAGCGGGAGCGATGGCCTTTTCGGATAGTTACCACCATCTGCTGCGCTATGCGAAGCTGTTGAATCTACCCTATGCTCCTTTTGTCGCTACCAACCTTCCCTCTGTTTACCACCTTCGTGGGAAGCGCATCGTAGCAAAACGAGGCGATCCGGTAGACTGGCCCTACGAGTTAACTCCGGAAGAGCGGAGCCTTAATTACAACGGAATGTTCCGGAAGTACATTCTATCTGCGTTAAAGGATTTCGGAGAATCTTCGGATACCACATCAAGTCCGGAGCTGCTGAAAATCTACGATCGGATGACGCTCAGCGAATGGATGAAAAATAGCGGAGCATCCCCGGATGCGATCGAATTGTTCAGAAACACCCTTTGGTTCGGTACGGGGATGGAGGCATCCGCCATGCATGTACTGTTGTCGGATCTATTCCCTTTCTTCCGTGGACAGACCGCCTACACCTTCAAGGGCGGCTGCGACATACTGCCCAGGGCGTTGGCTGACCGGCTCAATGAACGTATCTATTATGGATCTTCGATCGTCCAAGTGAGTCAGAATGAACGCCGGGTCAGGGTCACTTTCCTGCAGTCCGGTCTCAGACAAAACCTGGAAGCAGATTTCCTCATTTGCACCGTTCCATTTCCTGTATTAAAACGTTGGGAGTTTTCCCCTTCGCTATCGGAGAACAAACGCAAAGCGCTCTATTCGCTCGAATACAAGTCTGTTGTGCGCATCTTTCTACAGTGCAGGAAGCAATTCTGGTTGGAAGAAGGGGTGATGGGCCCGGCGCAAACGGACCTACCGATCATGCAGGTTCAGGAACATCCGCTTTTGCGGGAAGATGTCTCGACCGGCCGAAGCATTCTGGAAGCTCACCTTCGCGGGGAACAAGCACACCAGGTTACGCTCATGAGCACGCAAGACCGGCTGGACCTCGCGCTGCAGCACATGGAAAAAGTACATCCCGGCGTTCGTAATTATTTTGAAGGGGGCACCTCGAAATCGTGGGAGGATGATGAGTGGTCCCAGGGCGCCTTTTCTTTTTATAAGCCAGGGGAAATGGCCTGGTTGCCGTTCATTCAACAACCGGAAGGCCGCATCCATTTTGCCGGTGAGCACACCTCCTTCTGGAGTAAAACCATGGAAGGTGCGCTGGAATCCGGAAATCGCGCCGCGCGGGAAGTGAACAGCAGAGCTTGAACCTTTCATGGGTTTATTCCAATTAGCAATGGCAATTCCTTGATTGCATTAAAGTTAGACTATCCTCCTTTAGCGGAATCTCTACTTCAGGTTTTCAAACCCGGCAAAGGGAAAGGCGATAGGGATGCGTGTGGAAAATCGATGGGTCTCAATTGCAAAAACAAGATTCAGAAGTGCTCTTTTCCGGAGATTTACGGAAAAACGATGGGGATCAATTAAGACTCGTGGATGGGTTCTGCTACATGTGTAATGCGCGTGTTAGCACTTTACCCAATGATCTACACTCGCACGATCAGTCTGTGGACGAGTATCGCCATGAGGTTGTAAAATGACGCAGGAATATGAGATGGACAGTCCAAATTGAAGATGAGCAGTATGAAGCGCAGGATCTCGACGTTCTCACACAGTGGATTTTTGAAGGCCGTGTTCATCAAAATCATTACGTTTACCACCCGTTACTCCAAAGATGGATGTATGTCCGAGAACTTGAAGAGTTAAAGAATGTTTTCACAGTCCGGCATAATGTGGCCAAAGCTCGAAGTGATCAGCGCGTCTGGTTTGTCACCGGCGGTATTATTGTGGTTCTTTGGGTCATAGCTTCTCTTTTAGTTGGACCGAGCGGCAACCACTCTCAAACATCCGACAGTTCTTATTCAGACTCTACGGACACCCAAACACGAAGGTATTCGGTCCATTACAATGTTACGGGGACGGCACAGAGTGCTGATATCACTGTCTCGACTCCATCAGGTACTGAACAGCGCATGGTTATCCTTCCCTATAGAAGCCCAATCTACAGTTTCGAGAGACGAGGTCATGCATACATTTCTGCCCAAAATTGACGAGAATATGGGTCAGTCTCTGTGGAAATCGTTGTGGATAGTTCAATTGTTAAGGAAGCGACCAGCGAAGGCTCAGCGTCGTCGTCGCGTCGATTCATTGCTCATCGTTCTCCTACGAGGTTGGTTGCATGTAATCCAATCCGTACAAAGGAACGTCTATTGGAGTAAGGAGAAACACATGAGTATGAATGTCTTCAAAAACCTTGCACCGGAGTCTCTTTGTTCTTGTGTTGCTTGTTCATGCAATCGAGTTACAGGGCAGCGAAGAGAAACGTGATCTCTCCGATCGGAATGAGAAACGATTGGAACGTTTTGAAAAACAAACGGATGAACTTCGCGCGCTCCTGAAAATCCCGGGCTTGTCCGCCGTCATTCTCAAAGACCAAAAAGTTTTATGGGCGAAAGGATTCGGTTTCGCAGACTTTGAAAGGCGCGTGCCTGCCACGCCCGATACCCTCTACCACGTCGCATCACTTACCAAAACATTTGCCGCGACGCTTCTTATGCAAATGGTTGAGCAGGGGAAGCTGGACCTTGATGAACCGGTCTCCCGGTACTCCAGCGATTTCAAGGATGATTCGGTCAAAGTCAAGCACCTGCTGACTCACACTTCCAAAGGAACGCCTGGTGAAAAATATCAGTACAGCGGAAATCAATTCGATTACCTGACGGCGGTGATTGAGAAAAAGGCGGGCAGATCCTTCCGCGAAGAACTGGTGAAAACTTCTCTGGACCCTTTAGCGATGTCGAGCAGTGTGCCGGGGCATGACGTGGTGGACGAAGCGGAGAAGTGGTCTGCCCTGTTGGGAAAGGAAAACCTCAACCGCTATAAAAACAGTCTGTCGAGATTTTCCCAGCCCTATACCCTTTATGGTGATGGTGAGATCGTGCATGTCCCGTACCCGCAAAAAGGCATTAGCGCGGCGGCGGGGCTGCTTTCAACCGTTTTGGACATGGCAAAATTCGACGCGGCAATCGATCGCCACCAATTTGTGAAAAAGGAAACTCAGGAAAAAGCATGGACGAATTTCATCTCAACCAGCGGAAAATCGTTGCCTCATGGATTAGGCTGGTTCGTTGAAAATTTTAATGGCGTCAAATTGATCTGGCATTACGGTCACTGGGGAACCGGATTCTCTGCGACTTACCTTAAAGTACCCGAGAAAAACCTGTCGCTCATCATACTTTCAAACAGCGAAGCTCTTAGCGACCACAAATTCAAGATGGGCGAAGAGCGCATCGTAAATAACGTTTTCGTCTGCAATTTCCTTCGCACGTTTGTCTTTGAAGACAAACAGGCAGACGACTGCGAACGCGATTCGAAAATGGCCGTAACCAAGTGGCTGGCGGAGCGCAAAGCGAACGCGCGCGCGATCGTTTCAGTAGATCCTAAAATCCTCGATGCCTACGTCGGACAATACAAATACGACAAGACCGAGACTGAGCCCGAGCGAATCTGGACGGTCACCCGCGAAGGCAGCAAGCTTTTTATAGATATACCCAGAAATCACAAGACAGAGATATTTGCCGAATCAGAAACGAAATTCTTCCTCAAAATATGGCCGATTCAAATGACGTCGATTCAAATGACGTTTGTGAAAAAGGAAGGGCAGGTCACCCAAATAGATTTTGTTAATTACGGGGAAAAATATAGCGGAAATAGGATGAAATAGACCCAACTTGTTTTTGAACGCAGAGCGGGCTTCATGTCGATTTGATGAGCGCTTGTGCGGTTTGTAACGCCGGCGGCTCGCCGGCCAAGCATGGCAGACTGATACGCTCTTGCCGACCGGAAACAACCATGGAACGTTTACCGACTTCTCGTAACACTGGAATGTTCGTTCCTTTTATTTTAGCCGATGTTCAGCGTGATGCTGCACTCACGGCAAAGAATTGCTTCCGTTCTGGCAATGAAATGGTTCCTCAACGACTTTCAGAGTGCGAAAAATGCAGAAAATGGCTGGTTTTTGGCAACGAATTGATTCTATAAACGGCATTGAAATAGGTAAAGCGCCAGTGGGGTGTGGCAGAGCCCATCGATTTTCTGCTTTGGCAAACGGATGGGTCCCAATTGGCCAAATTTGGACAGTTTGCCACTCGGAACTGTCCAAAATTTCAGGGTACTGACTACAATCTCAACTGAGAATTTGAGATATGAAAAAGATCCTACTCATGACCAACAGGAACCAGCTTGTTCCAGATCAATTATCAAAAACCCCACATGGAAGTACTGTCATATGGTGCCCTTGTAAACCATTTTCCTGAGCACGTCGTCTAATTCAAACTGCAGATTTCGAATTTCAGATATTGGAGGAACCCAATTGCAAAGCAGCTATGATCGGACGTTCGATGAAATTGGCCGACACGCATTGCAGATCCGGAAACGGCCCATCCTTACCTTGCTGCTGATGATTTTTACCCTTGTCCTGGGAATTGGTGCCAGCAATTCTGAAGTTCAGAAACATATCGAAGCCGGCCGGCGGTGTTCCTCTATCGACCTCGAATCCCACGTTCGGTTCTTATCATCGGAGGGATTGAACGGAAGAGCTCCAGGGACAGCGGGAGGAGAAACAGCCGCCCTCTACATTACGAAACATTTTCATGAAATGGGATTGCAACCGGGACCCTCTGGTTATCTGCAACCTGTTCCCCTTCAAGTATTACGTATCGATCCGAAAAACTCAATCCTACGCTTCGCCGGTTCAGCCGGGACAAATGAGATCCATATTTACGACGGTATTTCCGTGTCCTCAGATCTGCCTCTCGAAAAGGTTAGACTATCTGCTCCGCTGGTATTTGTGGGTTACGGTATCGATGCTCCGCAACACGGGTTGGATCATTATGGATCGATGGATGTTAGAGGAAAGATCGTACTTGTATTCGAAGGTTTGCCCAAGAATGTCTCGCCTGATCTTTCTCAAGCGTGGCGAAGTCTCTTGTCACGCAAAGATCATAAGATTTTGACCGCGCGATCGCGCGGCGCTGCCGGCATCCTGATTGTCGGCAAACCCGGTTCAATGAGCGAGCGAATCATTCCAAATTGGCATTCAGGACATCGCTTGGGTGTTATCGGTGACCTCACCTTCGAACTCGCTGCAAGACTTCTTGGACTCGCTCAAGTAAACTATGAAGAGCTTCAATCCTCTGCTGACTCCGAGAAGTTCCAACCTCGTGATCTGGGCCTGAGTAGCTCATTCGAGCTTGTTCAGTCCATTCGCACGATTGCGTCGCCCAATGTCGTAGGTGTTCTTGAAGGGGTCTCAAAGGAAGCAGTTTTATTTCTTTCGCATTATGACGGTCTGGGAACTGCCGATCAATTACCTCAGGAGGATAAAATTTTTAACGGGGCGCACGATAATGCCAGTGGTGTCGCGGCACTCCTTTGCCTTGCTGAGGCTTTACGTTCTCAGCCAGAACAATTTCGACGCACAGCGATTTTTTTGGCCACGACTGCCGAAGAAACAGGAAAGTTCGGAACAGAATTCTATACAATGCAACCTGTTGTCCCATTATCCCAGACAATCCTCGCCATCAACATAGATGGAATCAACATTATGGGAAAAGCCAAGGATTATATCGCTCTGGGAGTTTCTCAAACCGATCAGGCAGAGCTTGTTGCAAAGGTGATGGCTCAAAAAGGACTCAGTCACCGAATCGATGCCCGTCTGGAAGATGGGATGCTTTTCGGCTTTGACACAATGTTTTTATTTAGTCGCGGTGTGCCAGCGTTTACGATCTGGGCGGGATTCGAATATCCTGATCTGTCTGCTGACGAAATGAAACAAGCTTTTCAACGATTGCGTTCACGCTATCACACAGCGGATGACGAGATAGATTCAAGCTGGAAATGGGATGGTTCCGTGCAGCATCTGGAAACGCTCGAATCTCTGGCCCGTTTCTATCTCGCCTCTCCACCGAAGCCGCTGATGAACAGAAGCAAGGTGTTTGATGCCCTCGATCCGTATGTGCCTCATCTGATGACATCGTTGCCGTCTATTCAGAGTCTTCTTTTACCCTTTGCGGGGACTTCCCACAGGTTGGTTCAGGGATGGAATGGACCATACGGGCATCGCGATGCTGCCTTTTATTCATACGATTTCTTAATGGACATCGGGACCGAAGTACTGGCGGCGCGGGGTGGAAGGGTGGTTTTTGTCGAAGAGCGATTTGAAGACCGAAATCGCATTTCGGGAAAAGAAAACGTGATCGTAATTGATCATGGGGACGGAACGTTCTCGAGGTACTATCATCTCACTCACAATGGCTCGAAAGTCGGGACGGGAGATAGAGTCAAAGCTGGTCAGGTGATCGGCTTAAGCGGCGATACCGGAGCCAGTGCCGGCCCTCATCTTCATTTCGATGTAACGGTCGGTTGTTTTCAATGGGGCTGCCAAACAGTGCCGATACAATTCGGCAACGCGATTCAAAACCCTCTGGTGAGCGGTCGCGACTACACTGCCTTGCCTTTTTAGGAATATGAATTCTATCGTCACTTTAGATTTCAAAATCGGGCAATAGTTAAAATAGTCCGGTGCAACAAGTTGTTTGCCTCTGTTCGCCTTTCCACAGAAGAGAAGCCGGCCGGGTTCCTTCCAACTCGTGCCGCGGAGGTCCGATTCAAATCTCGTTTTTACCATTT
>JAKEFK010000394.1 GCA_022616075.1 bacterium | reverse complement strand
TTATTCATACCGCAACGCCATCATCGGATCCACTTTCGTGGCCCGGCGCGCCGGGATGTAACTCGCGAGCAATGCAACGAAAGCGAGCGACAAGGAGATCACAATAAATATGAAAGGATCCCTTGTGCTCACGTTAAACAGCAAGCTCGAAAGCAATCGCGTTACTGCAAAAGCTCCCGCGAGACCGATCAGGATACCAAGTAGAATCAGCTTGAATCCCTGACCGACAACGAGTTTCAGAATGTCCCGGGCTTGAGCCCCCAGCGCCATCCGGATGCCGAGCTCGTTTCTGCGTTGTGCAACCGAATAAGAGATCACGCTGTAAATGCCGATCGATGACAAAACCAGAGTGATGCCTGCAAAGACAGTGATGAGAAACACCGAAAACCGGCGTGGAGCGACAGACTCGGAAAAAGTATTCTCCATCGTTCTGATGTTCGCTACAGGTTGATCCTTATCAATTCTCGCCACCTCCCGCTGAATCATCTTCACCACCGCCAGAGGATTGGAGGTTGTGCGTGCGACCAGATACAGGAAATATTCCGGACCTTCATATACCGGCATATACATTTCAGGCTGCACATCTTGATCCAGACCAAAATGTTTGATGTTTCCCACGATTCCAACAATTTCACGCACAACCGTTCCGGTTCCATAACGAATATTGATTCGCTGTCCGATCGGGTTCTCTTCCTTCCAGTATTGCTTTGCCATTCTTTCATTGATCAGCAGCATCTTGGGCGCGTTCGCATCATCCCGCTCTGTAAAATCACGCCCTTTCAGAAGCGGAATGTCCATCGCGCGAAAATAATTTGGAGTCACCCAGCGGTAACTCGCCACCGGCAGCTGATTCTCCGGAAGGGAGGGTCGCCCTTCAATATTGAAGTACGTGGAGCTGACCACGAGGAGTGATCATGATATTTGCAGGTTTGATGTCTCTGTGAACAATTCCTTTTGCGTGAGCTTCCTGGAGCGCATCGGAGATTGCTGAAGCGATTGCCACAATTTGATCGGAGGAGAAGAAGCCATCGCTGAGTTTTCTGGCAAGAGTCTGACCTTCAATTAGTTCCATCGTTATAAAGTACAGTCCGTTCGCTTCACCGATCTCATATATATGCGCGACATTCGGATGGCTGATAGCGGATGCAGCTTTCGCCTCACGCATGAATCGCCGGATCCGTTCTTCGTTCGAAACCAAATTGGCGGGAAGGATCTTCAGCGCGACCATACGTTCCAACTGCGTGTCGTAAGCGCGATAAACTTCGCCCATCCCTCCGGCTCCCAGAGTGTCTGTGACCCGATAATGGGAAATGGATTCGCCGATCATCTCCGTTTCAGTATACTGCTGGTGCCCGACATCGTGCACTTAACGCAAAGGCTATAAAGCGGCAAGGCGCAATATTAAAGTAGCGCGGACGTCTCGTCTGCGCGGATCCGCAGGCGAGACGCCTACGCTACTTTGCTAACAAATCTTAATTCTTGGTGAAAAAACAAGAAATTTACGTACAGTACTGCAAAGACGCGGAGGAAATCAGCTCTTGAAGCTCCTTCGAAAATTCTTAGCGGGTGTAATAAAATCTTTCTATGGACGAGCTCAATTACATTCGCGAACGAGTGGAGGAATTTGCGTGGCAAAATACGAAACGAGCGTTGACGCGTAGAAGATTTCTTCATCTGCTGGGTTGGGCCACAGCTGCGGCATCGATGCCGATCATCGCTCCTTGGAAAATTCTCAACGCGGAAAACAATCCTGCAATTCTCAAACCTTCCCCTTCTGATCTTTTCATCCAATCGGGCAGCAATTTGGAGATGCGATGGGAAGCGATGTACAGCCGCGGATACATTGTCCCGAACGAACTGTTTTTTGTCCGCAATAATAGTCCCAGCGTGCCATCGATCGATTTAAAAACATGGCGGCTGATCGTGGAAGGCTCGGGAGTTTCGAATCCGCGCTCGTTTCGTTACGATGAGATTCTTGCGATGCCGTCGATCTCCGTGATTCGCGCCATCGAATGCGCGGGAAACGGCAGAAGCCTCTTTGAGCTTTCGCACGGAAAGAAAATCGCCGGTACGCCATGGAAGCTGGGAGGTATCGGTGTGGCAGAATGGACCGGTGTTCCATTGCGCGAAGTATTGCAGCGGGCAGGAGTAAAGAAAACCGCGCGTGATGTGATGCCGGAAGGTCTGGATGAAAAGAAAATCAAACGTCCAATGCCGATCGAAAAAGCGATGGCAGAAGATACTCTCCTTGTTTATGGGATGAATGGAAATACTCTTCCACCGGATCATGGATTTCCCTTTCGCGTGCTGGTCCCCGGATGGGTCGGTATTTCGCACATCAAGTGGGTCGGTCGAGTGGAAGTTTCCGAACAGCGTCTGTACTCCGAATACAACACCAAACGCTACGTTTTGATCGGTCCGGATTATCAACCGGTTCCACCCGCTTTAGGTGCGGCATTGACAACACAGAAAGTGAAAAGCGCATTTGAATTGGCCTGGGATGGACAGGCTACGGCAGGCAAGCAACTTTTACGCGGCCGCTCCTGGTCCGGCGAAGGAAGCATTGCAAAAGTGGATGTGAGTCTGGACGGTGGACGCAAATGGCAAGCAGCGCGACTGCGGGAACCGAATATTCCTCTGGCATGGGTCCGTTGGGATTTGGAGTGGGATGCGCGTCCAGGAAGTTACGGATTGCAGGCCCGCGCGACTGACAGCAAAGGCAATACCCAACCGGATCGAATTCCGCCGAACGAAGAAGGTTATTCCCACTGGGCCGTCGTGACCCATCCGTTCACCATCAAATCCTGAGGACTCGCGCCGCAAATCGGTTCATATCCTCCTAGTAGACTTCTATTGCAATATATGATAGTTTTCTATTATGAAAACTATTGCGATCTCTATTGATGAACCAACACTCGAGCGAATCGACCGGTTGGCAAAGCGCCGTGGAATGAACCGATCGGAGGTGATCCGCGAAGCAACTCAAGAGTACATAGCGAAAAAAGAAGCTGAAAGTGAGGAGGAGCGGGAGCGAAAAATCTTCAGGCGTCACAAAAATAAGCTAAAGAAGCAGACCGCTGCACTCATCGGTGAACAAGCAAAGTTATGAATCGAGGGGAGATTTATCGCACCCGGGAGAGGATCGCAGAGAGAGGAGGAAAGCCAGGTTTTTACGTGATCGTATCGCGTGATTTCATCGCTGACAATCCTGACATTGATACTGTGATTTGCGCGCCCGTTTACAGCGAAGTTCTTGGGATCAAAAGTGAAGTTGTGGTAGGCAAGGAAGACGGACTGCCCAGAACGTGCGCCATCCGTTGTGACTTCCTGATGCTCCTGTTCAAATCGAAGCTTACGACTTTTGCCGCCTCTCTGAATCCCCGAAAGATTGAAGAATTAAATCGGGCGCTAACCTATGCGCTGCAACTACCCAAAACTCCATAAACTTTGCGTCTTCGCGCCTTCGCGCCTCTGCGTTCCTCACAAAGTGGATGGGTAGGGTGCATTTTTTAACGCACCACGCTTCCGATCTGATGAAGATTTTTCTTCGAGAAGATTCGAAAGATCGGATTCTTCAACTTTCCGGACAATCCTGAGCTCCCGAATCTTCGCTGAAGATCATCCAGCAGAGCCCTCTCCTTTTTCTCAGTCAAAGTGTCCCATTTGCATTCGGCAATCAGCGGTCCGTTTTTTGTTTCCGCAACGAGATCGATTTCCACACCGGCTTCCCAGTATCGGCTGGAGCCGGCGAACGCTTCCCTGCAAAAAACCTCCCATTGATGAGACGTGTGTCGATCAAGAATCAGCTTTTTCTCCTGATTTCCAAGAGTGGCCCATCGACTTCGAGTGGGAAGGAGAGTTCCATAATAAAAGCGCAAAGCCGGATCCACAATGGAATAGAGTGTTCGTTTCGTCGTGTGCGTTGATTCGCCGAACGGCAGTTCTCTGATCAGCAAACCAGCATCGATCAGCGCCGTCAAAGGACGAGACAGATTCGTTTGAGGAATCCCGAGACGCGCGGCAATCTCCGATGGTTTTTGCGCGCCTCTACCGACTAAATCCAGAATTGCTTTGGGAATGTTTCCCGTGATCCCTTCATCGTGCAGTAGATTCCGAGGCTCCTCCGAAAGCATCGCGGAAGGCTTGAAAAACAATTGCTCTGCCAGTGTGACGACCGATCCGCGCGACAGAAGCTTCCAGTAGTGCGGAACACCCCCAACCAGGGAATATTTTGTAAAGGCAGTTGCATTCGACATTCGATATCCAAACACTTTGCAGAACCATCGATAACTCAATGGTTGCAAATTCAGATGAAGATGCGCTCTGCCAAAAAGAGGGGCGGTATCGCCAAGAAAATACGAATGAAGCATCGATTGAGAAGATCCCGAAATGAACAGGGAAGACTTTTGTTTCGGGAGCTCATGATCGATCCACTTCTGCAGAATGCTGGGTAAAGAGGGTTCGACTTGAGCCCAGTACGGGAATTCATCAAAAACGATCAATGGCGGGAGAGCCTCCCGCGACAATAGATGAAAGAACTCCGGCCAGGATTGCGGACGAATCTCACGAAAGGAGGGAAGCTTTTCTTTGAGTTCGATCACTGCAAGCTCGATCTGCTGCAGTGGTGTCCCCTCAACAGCCTGATGATAAATCCCGTTAAAAAGTTCACAGGCGTGGACCAGCAGCGCCGTCTTCCCGACCCGCCTACGACCCGTCACATAGCCGAACCGGCGGCCCCCGACCTGTCCCTTTAACGCCTGAATCTCCGCTTGCCGGTTCCAGAATTCCACACAGATATTGTATCCCAAACATAATGTATGTCAAACATTATGTCTTTAAAACATAATATTCGAAGGCAAAACGTCTCCGTGTCAAGATTGATGCGGTGCTGTGATACGAGCATGAAGCCATGCCACTAGCTGCAGCGGAAATACTCGGGCTATATTTAAATTTAACTTTTTCCGTCAGCGCTCAGAAGTCCCAATATCTGCGGTTCAGCTCCCCCCCTTTCTCTTTTTTTGTTGCGGCTTTTATCGCGCTGTGTCTCTTTGTCCCCGTGTTAGTGACACACGACAAGCCTTGACACGCTCTCCCATATATTCTACATTGTAGTACATATGGAGAAGAAGCTGGGCGAATTTGAGCAGATGGTGCTGCTTGCTTTGTTGCGATTGCGGGAGAACGCATACGGATCAGCGGTCCGCGTGGAAATAGAAAAACGAACCGGTCGCGAGATTTCGATCGGAGCTTTGTACACGACACTCGAACGGTTGGAGAAACAGGGACTGGTCCGTTCGCGGATTGGAGAACCGACAGCGGAGCGGGGCGGCCGCAGAAAAAAATATTTCACGCTGCGGCCCGCGGGAGAAGAAGCGTTGGCCGAATCGTATCGAGCTTTCAAAGGAATGGTCTCGGGTCTCGAAAAACAACTGGACAAACTATAACGCACTGCCATGGACAAACCGATTCGCATCACGCCTCCACGGCTGGGCCGTGCCCTGCTTGGACTGTTGCTTCCGTTTCGATCCGCAGCATTCCTTGAAGGAGGGAGCAACTCCCATCGTGGCGGGCGCAAACACCGAAACGGCTTCGGAATACGCTGGTGATCTCGCAAATTGCAATCGCGATCATTCTTCTGATCGGCGCCGGTCTGTTTTCGCGCAGTCTGATGAACCTGCTCCATGTGAACCCGGGATTTGTCAGACAGGGCGTTGTTGCATTGCAGGTATTTTTATACGACTACTACGAAAAACCTGAGAGTCAGGCACAATTCACATGGGAAGCAATTTCGCAGCTGAAGAATGTTCCCGGTGTGAATAGCGTAGGGATAACCACGGCGCTTCCCTTTTTGGACAGCAGTTCCACTTCCTCGTATTCCGTGAATGTAGAAGGAGAGCCTATCGCGGCCGGCGAAGAGCAGACGGCATTTCGGACCGTTGTAACGGAGGATTATTTATCACTGATGGGAATTCCTTTACAAAGCGGCAGGCTCTTTGAATCACGCGATCATCAGAGTGGTCCGCCTACTACCATTATTAATGAGACAATGGCAAGACGTTTGAATCTTGGAAACAACGCGATCGGGAAAAAGATTCAGGCTCAACTGCGGAAGCCAACGATACTGGAAATCATCGGAGTGGTCGGAAGTCTGCATCATGACGGCCTCGACCGCCAGGAGCTCCTTTATTTTTTTTCAAGCGCCTTTTTCAGCAGATCCCCAAGATTCGTTTTGATCTCCTTCTGATCGGAGTACTTGCGCACCAGGTATTTTTGCTGTGCGCGTTCCTGGCGCGACATGCGGCGTTCTGAGTAGGCGTCTGGATTTTCCGGTTGTGTGTGCCCGCAGGACCGATCCTGGCATTTCAACATTGCTCCGGGCGTCTTCACCAGGAATTTTCCGCACATCGGACACTTCACTCGCGTGAGATTCTCTTCGCGATAGGTAGTCGTATCCACCTTGACGCTCTCCACCAGCTCCACAGTATTCTTCCGGATGTCAGCAAGAAAGGTCTCCGGATTTTCCTTGCCATGCGAAATCTTATCCAACCGCAATTCCCACTGCGCAGTCAGTTCGGGTGAGCTGAGAATTTTTGGCGCAAGCGACACAACCTGAATCCCTCGCGAAGTAGGCACCAGATGATTACCGTGCCGTTCCATGTAGCCATAGCCCAGCAGCTTTTCGATGATCTCCGCGCGTGTTGCCGGCGTGCCAAGACCCGCTTCTTTCATGGCTTCGCGTAGTTCTTCGTCTTCGATAAATTTTCCCGGGTTCTCCATCGCTGTCAGCAACGTGGCTTCCGTATATCTCGGCAACGGATTGGTCTGCGCTTTGTCGAGCCGGATGCTTCGGACCGTTTTCTGATCTCCATGCCTCTGCTGCTGGAGCGTTTGCTCCGGTAAATCCTCTTTGTCTCTCGTTTCATCACCAGCAACTTTTGCAGTAACTGCCCGCCAGCCAGGATCTTTGATCCTCTTACCGCGCGTGTAGAATGCTTCGCCGTTGATGCGCGTGATGAGCGTGATCTGTTCGAACAAACAAGGTGGATGCAAGACAGTAACAAACCTGCGGGCAATTAGTTCATAAAGTGTTCGTTCTTCGCCGGTGAATTTCTTGAAATCGGGCGGCTGTTCCGTTGGGAGGATCGCGTGGTGATCCGAAACTCTCGCGTTATTCACAAAACGGGAGCCAGGTTTCAGCGGAGCTTCCAGCAGCTTTTTTATGAATGGCGCAAGCGCGCCTGCTG
>JAKEFK010000393.1 GCA_022616075.1 bacterium | reverse complement strand
TTCCACTTAAAAAAACAATACGCGAAGGTCCTCATTTCGGTGTTTTAGGGGAAAAATGATGGGTTCTGCAAAGGAAAAATGATGGGTTCTGCTACAGATCATCATGTGGCAGAACCCATCAATTTACTTCACTTGAACCCCATCGTTTTTCCGTAAAACCAGCCGAAAAAAGGAATTTCGACGCTCCGATCTGGAATTGGGACCCATCGATTTTCCTACGGAGCCCCCATCCGCTTTCCCATTGCCGGATTTGAAAATCCGAAGTAGCCTTCAAGTGATATTTTTGCAGTCATTTGCAGACATCACTCTGTTTCACTCGTTATTCTTAATTACTCCATCGGATTTCTTAAGTAAGCCATCGAATCCTTATTTCAGCAATCCACAAACGCTCAACGCGTAGTGGATATGGAGAAAATACTCCTGTCCTGAAGCGTAGATGAGATTTTAGAAAGCATCAGGATGCGAAAGTCCACACTATCGGCTCCAAGCGAGCCAACGTAGCCAGTTGGATTGTTGAAAAAGTTGCTCAGTCTTCCCGACTCCCCCAGTTGGCGCAAATCAGGATTTTAACGACGACCGCGTTTCCCCATCTTAATCATGGGTCGTTAATTCAATTTCTGAGCATCTGACTATCCCCGAACCTTCCTCGATCCTATTCCATTAACGGAACGATCAGTACGGGCCGTGAGGTGCCGTTCACAATCTGGCTTGCTGCGTCCTGTAGCAAGAACCTTGGTGATCTTCCCGAAGGAGGGGCGCCTATCACGATCAGGTCATAATTCCCCGATTCGGCTTGCTCGATGATGAAATCCACAGCGGGTTCCTTGCCGATCATGCTGTCGCCTTGAACTCCGAAGGTTTGTAGAGTCGAAAGTGCTTGTTGGATATGCAGATCGCTGCGCGTTTTCTGATCCTCTGCCTGCTGTTGACTCGGCACATGCAGCACAGTAGCACTTGCACCTGTCAATCTGGCAAGCCGCCCGCCGATCCGGACGTCTGCTTTTCCAGGCTCACCCACAGCGGTGCAAATCAAGATTCGCGAAATCTGCCTATCTTCCTGGGCAATGACCACTGCAATGCCTCGCGCCAAAAGGCTTCTCACGTGCCGCCCTGTCTCTTTTCTGCCCAGGACAACAAGATCATACGATCCCTCCTGTGATTCTGCGATTATCTCCTCAAAACTCGATCCGGTGCCGCGCACTCGCGTTTTCAGGAGCGGCAAACGATTCCTCCATTTTTGGCGAATGTGTTCGAGAATTTCTTCCGCTAGGTTTATTGATTCACTGGAATCAACAACTGATAAGAGCGTTGCAGGAAGCCCAGCTTTTTCCGCCAGATGGCATCCAAAATTTGCAACAGCTGCTGCGGCAGGCGCATCAGAAATACACAACAGCAGTTTTGGTCCGATGGCTTCCAGCACATGATATCGTTTGAAAGCGATCCACATCCGGTCACCCGGATTCAACTGGCCATCAGCGTCTGAATCACTTGTCTGGACAGCCTCTACACGAATTGTCCGTTCATCGCCGAATTCACCGGCGTACTCCCGTATTCCGCGAGGTCGCTCAACTTCCAGAAGAGCTTTTTGAAGCGTGCCGGCAAAAACGCTTTCGAGAATTCTACCGCGCCCCAATACATACACACTGGCGTTGTCGAAAGGCTCCGATTGCAAACATACGTTTTCAGGCCGGAAGAGGATTCGAACACGCGCTCCTTCCATAGTGCTCAACCGCTCCGGAACGGGGAGAGATGTGTCGCCCAAGCGTATAACTCCCCCTTCGACGCGCCCGATCAAAACGTTTTTTCCGCCAACAAAATTCGCCGTATATTCCGTTCGCGGTCGATGATACAGCTCTTCGGGGGTGCCGATTTCAATCAAGTTTCCGCGATCTGTGACTCCGATACGGTCAGCCAGCTCAAAAGCTTCCTCCTGATCATGAGTCACTAATATTGTAGTAAGTTTCAGCTGACGGTGGATGTCCTTCAGGTTTTTGCGGAGACGCCCACGAATTTTCACATCGAGCGCGCCGAAAGGCTCATCCAGCAGCAACACCGCAGGATTATACGCAAGTGCTCTCGCAAGAGCGACTCTTTGCTGCTGTCCGCCGGAAAGTTGGTGAGGAAAGCGATTCCCGAGTCCTCCCAGGCCGACGAGATCCAGAAGATCGTCGCGCCTGCTTCGCCGTTCTGCGGGTGATACTTTCCGGACTTTCAACCCGAATTCCACGTTATCAGCCACCGTCATATGGCGAAAAAGAGAATAGTTTTGAAAAACAAAGCCCGCTCCGCGCTGCTGAGCCGGCAATGAGGTGACATTCTTTTCATTGATTTCGATTGTTCCCGCATCAGGACGGGTAAGACCGGCAATCATTCTTAAAATCGTGCTTTTCCCGCTGCCGCTCGGGCCAAGCAAAACAAACAATTCTCCCTTTTCCACTCCAAGCGAAACACGATTCACTACCAGCGTCTCGTTATATCGCTTTGAAAGTTCTTTCAATACGATTGACATTCGCTAACCTGTAGACCTTTTCCGCCCTGTTTTCAATGAAAGCATCTTCTTTAACAATAACGTTACCACTGCGAGAAACGTCAGCAGGGATGCAGCTGCAAATGCTGCTGTAAAATTGTACTCGTTATAAAGGATTTCTATGTGCAAAGGTAGAGTATTCGTCTGTCCTCTTATGTGACCTGAAACAACCGAAACAGCGCCGAACTCGCCCATCGCCCGGGCATTGCACTGAATTAAACTGTAAAGCAATCCCCATTTGATATTCGGCAATGTTATGTTAAAAAAAGTTTGCCAACCGCTGGCCCCCAGAACGAGTGCGGCTTCCTCCGCTTCTCTCCCCTGAGATTTCATCAGAGGGATCAGCTCCCGCGCAACGAATGGGAACGTCACAAAGATCGTTGCCAGGATGACTCCAGGCGTGGCGAAAATGATTCGCACATCATGCGCTGCCAGCCAGGGACCGAAATATCCTTGCATACCAAACAGCAGCACGAATACCATTCCGGAAATCACCGGTGATACTGCGAAAGGAAGATCGACCAGCGTGATCAGAAAACTTTTTCCAGGAAAATCAAACTTAGTAATAGACCATGCAGCGGCGATCCCAAACAGCATGTTCGCAAGAACGGAAACAGCGGCGGTGATCAAAGTCAGTTTTATAGCAGCCACAGCGTATGGTTCCAGGATTGCCTCACGATACACCGTGAATCCCTTTTTGAATGCTTCGACAAATACAGCAACAAGCGGAATCACCAGAAAGAAGCTCAGAAATACAAAAGCGATTCCGATTAACAACCATCGGACGGCGCGTGGCTCGGACAAATGAGGCTCTTCGAGTTCCAAAATTCGCGGATCCATCAACTGCGCTCCAGCTTTTGCCTGGAACGCGATTGGAGAAAGTTGATCAGAAAAAGAAGCAGAAACGACAGCACGAGCATGCTAAAGGCCAGCGCTGTGGCGCCTGCATAATCGTAATTCTCCAACCGCCCTACAATTAATAAGGTGGTGATCTCGGTTTTCAAAGGGATGTTTCCTGAAATGAACACAATCGATCCGTATTCGCCAAGGGCCCGGGCAAAGGCAAGCGTGAAACCTGTCACCATTGCGGGCCAGATTTCCGGAAAAACGACGCGCCAGAGTATCTGACGGCGGTTCGCCCCCATGCTGGCCGCCGCTTCTTCACTGGACCGATCCATTTCCGAGAGAATGGGTTGAATCGTTCGAACAACAAAAGGAAGTCCGATAAAAATGAGGGCGATCGTAATTCCGAGCGGAGTGTAGTTCACAGTGATTCCCATCGGAATTAAGTAACGCCCCAACCATCCACTGGATGAGAATAGAGTGGTTAAAACGATTCCGGCTACAGCAGTGGGCAAGGCAAACGGCAAATCCACCAGAGCGTCTATCAATTGTCGGCCGGCAAATCTGTAACGGGCCAAAACCCAGCCAACAATCGTGCCAAAGATCAAATCGATCAGCGCAGCACTAAAAGCTGTCTGGAAGCTGATTCGGAACGCCGCTATTGTGCGTTGCGACGTCATGATTTGCCAGAACTGCGCCCAGGTTAACGTAATCGTCTTCAGTAACAAGGTGGAAAGAGGGATCAGCACAATCAAACTTAAATACAGAAGCGTGAATCCCATCGTCAAACTGAATCCCGGGAGAACCGAGGACCGAGTCCAACGCACATCAAGGGCCTTCATTCTTCATTTTCCAGGCGAATATATTTGATCAAAAATTCCTCCATCATCGAAGTGCGTCTTTTGTGCCTTTTGCCATCCGCCAAAAACCTGATCAATGGTGATGAGGTTCACTTTTGGAAATTGTGCTACCGTCGCCGCCGAAGGCACGCGGGGTCTATAATGATGTTTCGCGGCCAATCTCTGTCCTTCTTCTGTGTAGAGGAATTTCAGATACTCTTCAGCAACCGCGCGAGTCCCACGATGATCCACGATCTTGTCGACCACCGTTACAGGGGGTTCTGCGAGAATAGTAAGTGAGGGGACCACGATTTCAAATTTATCCTTCCCTAGCATGCTCACGGAAAGAAGAGCCTCGTTCTCCCATGCGAGAAGGACATCGCCAATACCTCTTTCTGTGAAAGTGATTGTCGATCCGCGCGCGCCGGTATCGAGCACCGGAACGTTCTTGAAAAGTTTGGAGACAAAGTCCTTCGCTTTAGCAGCATCATTATTGAACTGCTTCAACGCGTAACCCCATGCAGCGAGATAATTCCAGCGGGCACCACCGGAAGTCTTGGGATTCGGCGTAATGACGGACACACCAGAGCGGATCAGGTCTCCCCAGTCTTTGATGCCTTTCGGGTTTCCCTTTCGTACCAGGAAGACAATTGTCGAATTGTAGGGTGAGCTGTTGTGAGGAAGACGCTTCTGCCAGTCGGCCTTGATCACACCAGCTTTTGCAATCGCATCGATGTCATATGCCAGAGCAAGGGTTACAACATCAGCCTGCAAACCATCGATCACCGAACGGGCTTGCTTGCCAGAACCACCGTGTGACTGATTGATCGTTATATCTTTTCCGGTTTTGGCCTTCCAGTGCTTTGCAAATGCCTGGTTGAATTCGGAATAAAACTCACGTGTCGGATCGTAGGATACGTTCAAGATCGAAACTTCCTGCGCATGGACAAAAAACGCCGCTGCGCAAAACAACATCAGAAAGATCCATTTCTTGTTTATCATCATTTCCTCCTGCTACCATGCGATCTGAAAACGCATTGTAAAAAGCTTTTCAGTCTCGATGTTTGCATCTTCAAAGGTGGTATGGTCGTAGTTGAACATGAATTTCACGTTCTTGTTGAAGTACCAGGTCAGGCCGCCGGCAATGTTCTCTGCCTGACTTGCAGCTGTTGTTGGATCTGCAAAAATTGGAAATGCGTCTTCGTCTATATCCAACCGGCTGTAACGAAATGCGATTTCCCAGGCCCCCAGTTTTCCGGAATCATGATCAAATGGATTTTCCGGAGACACTCCTTTGTAGCCTGCCGCTTCTCCGGTCAAAACAAAATGCGTGGTGAAATTCCACGCTTTGTTACGGAGATCAGCACGATTTTTTCCGTTGACGACTTCCTGCGACGAACTGACATATTCTGCAAGAATTCCGAACGGTCCTCTGTAATATGTCAGTTGCGGAGAAAGGCGGAATCTCGTGCCGTCTGCGAGTGTTGTTGTATCGGCAGTCGTACCCACCCTGTAACGGAACCAAGCTAATTGTCCTTGCGTTCGGTACGTTGGCAAGCCGGTTGAAAGGAGCGATCCTTCCTGATTGCCAAAAGTAGTTGCAACACCAACGCCAAAACCCGCGAACGGCGTGACGAAGATCCGGCCGGCAAAGTCTTTGCTGTCCGTTCCAAAATCGATGTCGCTGCTCCCGAGATCGACAACTCCATTAAGAATTCCTGCTGCGTAGCTGATCTTGTCGCCTCCGATATCTCCAAATACGACAATTCCAAGATCACGGTTGGGAACGAGATTTGTAGCAAGAGACCGTTCGATAAAAATGAGGTCGGTTGCAGACTGCAAACGTTCTAGCCCAAACGGGGTCTTTGCCTTTCCGAACCGGATTTTGAATCCGGGCGTAAATTTTGCATCAAGATAAGCATCCTGAAGAGAGGTTGTGCCTCCGCCGAAATCCGGCATAATCTTGAATTCGAAGTATTTGTAAACGGTGCCTTCAAAGATCGGACGAACCCTTCGCATCACAAAAGTATCAATCGAAGATGTGCTTTGATCGAAGAAGAATCGCCCGTCGCTCTGAACGTAACCACGAATGCGAAATTTGAAATCTCCATCGGGCGAAGTGAGCAAAAATCCTCCCTTGCCGGCGGAGATAATGAGTTGAGGATTCTTTTCATCGCCTCTGGCAATTGACGCCAGAAGGAAAAGTGCAAGACTCCCAAAGGTAAAGAGTAAAATCTTTTTCCGGTTCACTGCGAAACTCCTTAATGTTGAACTCAGAGCTTCCGGTTGTCCGGTCAGATGATCGTTTTTCCTAAGGTTTGGCCGCCAGTAGTCTGGAAAGCCGTTTTTGACCTATTTCACAGATCTCTGTTTCTCAAAACGAACTTTTTCTCTTGTCTCGATCTGAACGATTTTCGAATCGTGAATGACGATCTCTACGGAGCCGTACTGAATCTTCTTTACCGCTCGCAGGATCTCCAAATACTGCTGTTGCTCAATTTCAGTGTTTCGATGGTCCATCGACCCCCACCTTTAATCTCGATTGATGACTATTAAGAGATTAGCTTCTTTTCATCCATTGATTGCCTGGGTGAACAGCAAGAAAAACCGAACTGCATGAAGTTTGATTGAGTTTTGCTGGGAGGGAAGAATGATCCGAGGCCAGACTAATTGCTGCGGAAGCCTAGTATACTTGAGCCGGAATCCCGTAAAATGGATCAACACTTGCCCTTCCTTTTGGCCTGCGGGGTTAGCTGACGGGCTCGGACTGGAAGTGTCCTTCGGTAGAACCGCTGTGGTTAAACCGATACGCCCCAACCGTAAACGGAATCTGGTTCCCCCGCGTTGCCTGAACCGAGAGGATTCAAACAACTTCGGCAGACAAATTCGGAACGCTAAATATATAGCCCTTTTCATACCGAGAGTCAACTTACTTCAGGATAAAATCGCGCTTCAGGTCTGAATCACCTTTATCACTCGTTTTAAACATTCCATAATTTCTATAATCTCTATAGAGTCAATATATAATATGTCGTTTGAAAGATTATTTGCTTCTTTTTCCCTTGCCACCTGTTCGGATAAGCACGTCCGCCAGAGTCGTGTTGTCCAAAATTACGGCAGTGGCATCCCGGACCTGTTTCATCACCAGACGGATTCCGCAGGTAGCTTCGTTTATGCAATCTTCACAAGGTTGATACGCCGTCTCGCTTACGCATGGGATCGGAGCAAGCGGCCCGTCCATGAGCCGTATGACCTGACCAAGACGGATCAATTCGGCCGGCCTGTTTAAAGAATAGCCGCCGCCTTTGCCTCGTTTACTCTGAAGGATGCCACGCCTTTTCAATTCCAACAGGATTGATTCTAAAAACTTCTTGGGGATACGCTCTTCTTTGGCAAGTCTCGAAATCAAGACAGGTCCATCCTGAGCCTTGCGCGCAAGATGAACCAGAGCCGAAAGCGCATATTTCGTTTTTCGCGTAATCATCTATTTCCCTATCGATTTTATAGAGTTATTACTAAAAGTCAAGACTTTTATCTCGTAATTGGCTTAATGATGGTAGTGGCCGGACTTGAAGAGTGCTATCCCTTCGTTGTAGACCGGGTTCAAAGCGGTGGACAGCTTGTTAACGATGACTTTCGTGTCATCAATCATGAATGTTGCTGCTTTGATCCGTTCTCCGTACCATAAAACCGAATGCGAATCGTTTGACATTTTGAAAGGTCAAACAACTTTTTCAAATAGAAGGACGCAATTGTGCCTTCCAGCTTCCCCGCACGGAAAAATGGACATTGGAACGAATCCGGATTAGAAAGCAGCAACCGTAACGGCCCACCTCAGATAGAACGCACAGAAAGCAACCTTCCTTTGGCTTTATTTTTTCACAACCTGGGCCCCCTATGGGTCTATTCACGTCAGTCATTTTAGCAGAACGTATTTTTGTCATACAAATTTAGTTTGTCAGGTTTGTTTTTTGTCATACAAAGATCAAATCAATTCACACAATGCCGAAGGATACTCGGTCGTCCAAAATCATGGCTGCCATACAAGTTTCAAAAAATGAATATTTGAGCAGCCGACTGTATCATCTAAAACTGATCGGTACAGGAACTGAGCATGTTGAAAGCCTTGCAAGCTACAGCGGTCGGCTCGCGTCAGTCCACTGTGTGACTGTCGGAACTCTTGTTTCAAAAGAGATCGTTCCAGTACTAAACAAGCCCTGGATGGTGACGCAACGAGGGTATATTCTTTCGCCGCATTCTCCGCAAACAACGGCAATCTGTGGTGCCGGTCGAATCGCAATCGATTGGGTTGCCGCGCTTGAGCGGCTGACTCTCAGACACGATCTTAAGTATGGAACGATGCTTCCCTGGGCGGCCGTGATCGCGCAGAAGAACCTAATACGAAAGTTTCGAGTCTGGTGCCCTGAATGTTACGAACAACAGTTCCACAAGGGCGTCGTGTACGATCCCCTTCTCTGGTCCCTTGAAGCCGTCACGCTTTGCAAAATCCATCGGCGACAACTTTCAAAGAAGTGTCGGATCTGTAACCGCAGCCTACCGGTGATCGGATCAAAATATGTTCCAGGCCTCTGTTCTAGGTGTGGTAATTGGTTGGGAACTTCTGAGCCACAAAGAATCCTAGCCAATTGGAAGTCTTCTAATTTTGAGTTCTGGAAAGTTGAATCAATTGGAAACTTGCTTGCCGTGACACCTGCTGGAAGCAATCTGTCAACTCGCGACGCCTTCATGGCATCCATCGAAATTGCTGTCAAATGGGCAGGAAGCTTGACTGCTCTGGCGTCGCTCTCAGGTTTTGATCCCCAAACAATTAGGGCATGGAGAACCGCGAGACTACTTCCCCGACTGAGCGCTGTCTGCAAGCTTGCTTGGGCACTTCATTCTCCCCTGTTCGAATTCCTAACCGGTTGCTGGGAGCCCAAAGCAAAATTTCTGGGCTATCGTCCGCCAAATGATAAGAAAAAAGGCAACTTACTTGCTTCAGATAGAATGAAGAAGAGCAGAAGAAAACCGGCACAGATCAAGAAGCTTCTTGAAAAGGCGCTTAAGGAGGTTCCAGTCCCGTCTCTTTCTGAGGTTGCGAAGAGGATCAAATATGAAAAATCATCCTTATATAAGCGCCACAATAGTCTGGCACGCTCGATTGCCAAAGCACACAAAAATTGCAGTGAAAACACTCGACGAAATCGGAATCGCTCTGTTCGTCTAATTCTGGAAAATGCGCTAACTGAAATACCGCCTCCATCCGTAAACAAAATGAAAAAAAGAATTTTCGAGAAATTTGGATGGCGGCTCAATCTGAACAAACTGTTCCCGGAACTATGTGGATCGATAAGCCGCCGGTTCTTTCGATATCGAGCCGCGGCAACTGAGGAGTTTCGAAATGAAATCCGGGATGAGATAAAGGAAGTTGTTGCGCAACTTCTAACTCATGGCATTTATCCTTCAAACAAGATCGTCGCTTCACGTATGAGCAGGAAAGTGACTCATAATGCCATATGGTTTACAGAAGCTGTCCGTGAAACACGGAGCATGAATCTCATCGCAGAAACGCAGAAGCGAGTTTCATAGGTTTTTCTTCACTCTATAAAACTCCCGCCTGTAACTAAATCCTGGAGCTACTGCGCCTTTTGGTTTTGGCGAGCCGGTCGAGGTACAACCTTCCTGTATTGATACTTGTTGCCGGTTTTCAGCCTTTACCATTTTCTAAGAATTCCAAATTCAAAAGGAGAAACCATGTTCAAAAGTAACGAAGAGTTTCAGAATTGGTGCAAGAGAAATGAGCTTTCGGAGAAGGCGATCCGATTGATCAAAACCATCAGATCCGAACCGCCGTCCAGACGTGTAGGCGGTGGCGCTGGAAACGTTTGCGGTTTCTACAATCGCAGTCGGAAGATGGCTCACTCGGTTCAATTTGAAAGCCATACGGTGGAGCTTCCTTTTATTTACAGATTCGAGTTTGACGAAGACGTTATCGAATACTGGGAGCAGGTTCCGAGTTTCAATCTGGACTACCGTGATGAATCCGGGAGAAGGTACAGGCATGTTTATACCCCGGACTTTTTCGTGATTCGGAAATCTCGTGCCGGTTGGGTTGAGACAAAGACGAAAAAATCGTTGATCAAATTGAGCGAGAAATTCCCCGATCGATACGTGAAGAAAGACGGGAAGTGGATTTCACCTGCGGCCATTCGATACGCTTCTGAATTCGGTCTCGATTTTGAAGTTGCAAGTTCCGATGAGGTCAATTACATCCTCCAGCGAAATCTACAGCTCCTCGAGCCTTACTATTCTGGAGTTCAAAGGCAAACCAACTCCAGCCAAGAAAGGATCATGGAGATCCTGAATCACCATGGTTGCATTTCCCTTTCCAAACTACTCCAAGAGGAAGGCGTGAGGATTGAAGACGTCTACTGGCTGATTTCAGACACGACAGTTTTTGTTGATCTTGAGGAAACGTTTCTTGGCGATACCAGTCGTGTCACAGTTTATCGAAATCCCGAAACGGCGGCCTTCCATCAAAAGTTGAAAACGCAGCCGGCTAATGACGGGGCCATCTTGCCGATCGAAGCCATCCGCACTGGAATGACAGTCAATTGGGATTCACGTATATGCAAAATTATCCTCGCAGGCCAATCTACAGCACTTGTGCAGTTTACTGACGAAGAACCAGCGACGATTTCAATGAAGATCCTTAAAGAGCAGGCCTACGAAGGAAAGATTCGCGCGTTGCAACAAGAGACGCCATCTTCTTGGGCGCTTGACCAAATTCTCTTAACGACCTCTGAGTCTCAGCGGCTTGAGGCTTTGCGACGCTTCAGGATTATCGAGCCTGTAATTCGCGGGGAATCCAGTGGTGAATTTCCTGTTTCCAGACGAACACTCAGGAACTGGATGAGGAAATATCGGTTTGCGGAAAAGCAATACGGAAACGGCTTTTATGGCCTCATTCCTAAGCCGAACAGAGGAAATACGGTTGATCGACTATCAACAATTGTAAACAACAAAGGAATCGCATTCGATATGAGGAAGCTCATGACCGATTGCATTGAGCAACATTACATGAATGAACGACAGAAACGAAAGTCCGTGGTTTATTCGGAACTGGTTCTTCTATGTAAAAAGAACGGCGTTGCACCACCTTCAAAAAAAGCATTCAGGCGAGCATTAAAGCGTTTTACCAAAGAAGAGGAGGAGCGGTCTCGCAAAGGCCCTAAAGCGGCTCATCAGCACGAACAGTTCTACTACACGCTCGATGAAACGGTTCCCGTTCATGGTGATCGTCCCTGGCAGGTAGCTCATCTTGATCACACGGAACTGGATATTGAACTGGTCGATTCTGAGACAAGAAAGGCCATCGGACGACCATGGCTTACGATTCTTATTGATGCCTATTGCCGGAAGATCTTCGCTTTTCATATCACATTTGAGAGACCAAGTTACCGATCCTATCTAGAAGTTCTTCGAGAGTGCGTCAGACTATGGAACAGACTTCCCGAGACGCTAGTCGTTGACTGTGGAGCTGAATTCGGAAGCCGACACTTCGAGATGTTCCTGGCGACCTACCGGATCAACAAAAAGCAAAGGCCGCCTTCCAAAGCACGATTCGGTTCGCCGATTGAACGATTCTTTGGAATTTCCAATGAGCTGTTCATTCATAACTTGGTCGGCAACACGCAAATTATGAAGAATGTCCGCCAGGTTTCAAAGTCAACCAATCCTAAAAAACTCGCTGCATGGACGATTTCGAAATTTGGATATGCATTTGAAAAGTGGATCGAGTTTTATAACAACCGGCAACATGGAACGCTTTTAATAAGCCCGAACGAAGCCTATGAACTTGGAATGCAAAAGCATCCGGTTCCGTATCGACGGATCGGATATGACCAGAACTTTTTGATCGATTCTATGCCGTCGCCTCGCACTGGTAAAGCGAAAGTCGATGGCTGCAGGGGAATTAAAGTGAACTATCTGTACTACTGGTCGAATAAGTTAGCCTTACCCACAGTTGCAGGGGCACGCGTTGATGTCCGTTACGATCCGTTCAACCTGGGCGTGGTTTATGCGTTTGTGAATGGCCAATGGGAAGCTTGTCACGCGCGCAGTCACTATCATGAGCTTAAGAACTACACTGAGACAGAGCTGAAGTACGCATCAGCTGAGATTCGAAAGCGATATCAGAATCTTGGCCGGCGACATGTCCCCAATGCTGCAGAGTTCGCACAATTCTTTGAGGAAATTCAAAAGACCGAACAAGAGGAAATTGAAATCCGCCATCGCAAGAGTTCGGAGTTGAGAAAATCTCGGCGCCCTTTAAATTCTGAGGATGTTGCAAACAGAAAAGAAGAGTTCGATATCGATCTGAAATCCTTGAAAGTTCTGAACTGGAGGAAGAGATGAAAAACGATCGTGAATTCCCTGTTGAACTCCTAAAACTTCCCATTCAAAGCGCTTGAAATATTTCGAAGATTATGTAGCGGCTCACGAGCTTCTCGACAATCTTTTTGCAGACCTGCGAAACGCCATACTTCTTCCCGCCGGAACTTCAATCCTTACTGTCATCGGCCCCACCGGAGTTGGCAAAACTTTTCTCAGGAAGTTAATTGAATCTGAAATTCTTGAAGAATGGTCTCGGATTCAGAAGGAAGACGCTGAATGGGATCGCGGCCGCATCCCCGTAGTTTCAACTGAAGTCATCGCCAGAGACAAGCTTCAATTTTCCTGGAATGGATTTTACGAAAGAGTTCTTCGGGCTCTCTATGAACCTTTGATTGATCAAAAGATTGACATAAAGCCGATAAAACCAGATCCCTATCGTTTGGTCTGTTCATACCGGAGTGTGAGCGGGAACAAACTGAGATTTGCACTTGAGTCGGCGCTTATCCACAGAAAACCGTTTGCTGTCTTTGTTGATGAGGCACAACATCTCATTCGGTGTGGTGGATACAAATTGCAGGACCAAATGGACTGCATCAAATCGATAGCTAACACAACCGGCGTGATCCATGTACTCATGGGCACATATGAAATGGCCGATCTTTTAGATCTCAGCGATCAGCTCATGAGACGCACATTGCCGCTGCATTTCCGCCGTTATCACGAATCAACTCGCGATCTCCGGGTTTTTGCGAATGTTATTTACAGCTTCCAACGCAAGATGCCAGTACCAACTGAGCCGAATCTAATTGAGCATCGCCAGTTCCTTTATGAGCGGTCTCTCGGCTGTGTTGGAATTTTGAAGGATTGGCTGATGCGTTTCCTTAATCGCGCCTACAGAAATGGCGGAAAAACCATAACTCTGAAGGATCTTGAGGCAACCGTCATTCTTTCGAAAGAACGTACCTCAAAAATTCGAAGGCGAATGGAACAAGAAGAGAGGGCATTTGAAGCCCTTATCGCGTCTGATACTCAATTGACAGCCAAGACCGATGAACCTGCGGACGTAAAAACCAAAAAGACAAATCGACGTCCGGGCCGGAGAAAACCAGGCCGAGACCCGCTCGGAGAAGCAGCGTGATTGGGATCGCCAACAGCCAACTTTGGCCAACTGACCCTTTGGGGAGATTCCCATGAAACGAACGAAAAAACACGGCACCACGCCGTTTTCGATCAACGACCTGCCGATTAAAGCTACGCGGCTTTGTTCTCTGGTGCCCAGAGGGCTTGGCACGAAAGATGTTGAAAGTCTGACAAGTTACACGGTTCGATTGGCGAAAGCGCATTGCATTCGTTCTATTACCTTAATGAGGAAGGAAATCGGTCCGTTAACGGGTAAGCTCTGGTTAACAAAAGAAGGCTCTACCGAATCGAGGAAATACCTGAACGGTATGGGAGTGACAGCATCCGACTGGATCGCTGCACTACAGATCCTTACGGGCTGCAACAGACTGCGCGAGCTGTCCTTTTTGCATTACAAAAATGTGATCGATGATAAGGGTTTGCTGAATTCCACCAGGTGCTGGTGTCCCGAATGTTATGAACAATGGCTGAAGGACGGAAAAGAGATCTACGATCCGATAGCGTGGTATTTGAAAGGAACCAAGGCATGCAGCAGCCATCAAGTGCTTTTAGCTGCGAACTGTCCTGAGTGCCGGAGAAAGCAGCCGTACCTGCCAGTTTATCCGGAACTGTCGATTTGCGCCCACTGTGAAGCATCGCTTGCCGGAACATATACAAGAAAAGTAACGGTAGCGAAGAATGATACTGAAAGTACCCTCGCCGAATTGTTGATTCTCGCAAGCCAGTCTACAACGGTAAGCCGCTCCGATTTTGCAGAAAAGATCAAGCGACTCGTAGAACTTTCGGCCGATGGAAATTGTGCGTTGCTTGCCCGGCTCGTTGGTGTATCCAGTGCATGCATTGAGAATTGGTCTCGGAACTTGACGATTCCCAAATTGCAAAGCTTTTGTCAATTATGTAGAGGGTTACGAGTGGGGCCGCCCGAATTTTTCGCGAAAGGCTTCCCTTCGCAATCATTCTGTGCTGAACTCCGAGCCAGCGTTACACACAACTCTTTAAGGAAAAATAGCCATCTTGATTATAAGTACGATTGGAATGATGTCGAGAAATCACTTCAGGCCATTCTAAACGCCAAACAAAGACCTCAAACAATCTCCGAAATAGAAAAGCAAATGGGGTTTTGCCAGGGGAAATTGTACGAAAGATTTCCCGACCTGTGCAGACGAATCACGCAACGACATTATTCTGAAGGTAATGGGCGGGTTCAGCCACGTTCCGTACCTACAAAGTTATTGGACGAATTCAACAGATCGATGAAAGAGGACCCTCCGATTTCCATCGGAGACTTTGCCGACCGGATTAAATACAACAAGGAATATTTATATGGCGCTTATCCGTTTATCTCCCATCAGATCCGATCAAGATTTCGCGAATACAAAAAGCGACGTCAAAGAGAATGGGAGATTCAACTTCTTAGTCAGGCTCTCGTGGCTGATCCACCTATCAACATTGCTGAATTTTCGCGGCAAACACGAATGCAGGAATTCTATCTGCGTAGACATCATGGTGAACTCTCCTGTAAATTGTCTCAGCGATATATTCGATTCAGAACTGAGCAAACCGCAGAAAAGATCCGTCAAATGATTAAAGCAAAGTTGTGTGTTGATCCTCCGCCTTCCATGAGAAGTGTTCTCAGCGATATTTGCAAGGCTTTTTGGATGGAGGAGCAAAAGAGCGACGCTTGTCTACCGATACGCAGGAGATCTCGCCCGAAAAATCACGGCTCGGAAATATGAATATGAAAAAGAGGCTCAAAGACAGAAGTTAGTGCACTACGGACGCGAGGTCCGGCGTGTGGTTGCAGTTCTATGTCAGCAGAATCAGCATCCTTCGTTTCAAAAAATCGCCCGGCAAGTTCAGCCCAGGATTTCCCATACCGTTCCCTGGTTCAAAAAACTAACAGACGAAATCAGAAAGGAAAACGGTATTACTGCGGAGAAATCAAAAATGAGTATCGATAGTGCCGAAGGAAATAGAGTCAATAAGAGATAGAGCGCTTGCATGCGGGATCAATAACAAGATCTGCGGCTTTTATCGTCGCGGTCCTTCTTCCGGTGGCAGCTTCTTTCATTTTAATTCTCACTTGAGATTTTGGGCAGGATCCCGAGATTTTGGACAGTCCCGAGTGGCAAACTGTCCAAATTTGGGCAAAAGTTACCCATCGGTTTGCCAAAGCGGAAAATCGATGGGGGCTGCCACACATCATCACACGGGCGGGAACGATCTGAGCGGAGGGAGTAGGATTCGAACCCACGGGGAGCTTGCACCCCCAGCGGTTTTCAAGACCGCCGCCTTAAACCACTCG
>JAKEFK010000392.1 GCA_022616075.1 bacterium | reverse complement strand
TGTTGAAAAATCCAGATGCTGGCGGTCCCAGTTGGAGCGCGGCCATCCTTGCCCGCAAAATGCTCGTCGAGCGATCAGGTTTTTGCGGACTGGAAGTCCGCACTCCAACTGATTTTTCAACAGGCTCGGCTTTTAGCCGGCAAGATTATGCTTGCGAAAAACGAAGCCTGTTCCCGCATGATTTGCTGCTCCATCAGTAGCTGCGTAATCTCTTCTTTCGATGGCAGGCGAAGTTGCTTCTTATTTTTGATTCAAGGGTTCTGGTCGTCGGGTGAAATTCGGAGTGGATCCTGAAATTTCAGACCAGTGAAACGGAGAAAGTCGCTATCATGCGAACAGAGAGTCATCCCATGCTCTATCGCCAGGGCCGCCAAGTGCGCATCCGTTACCAATGGTCCGCGTATCTGGGCATCTTCGAGTAACTCACCCAAAATCTCCCAGTGTCTTTCGCCAGGTTCGAGCACCGCGACCGATGGCTGGGCCAGCCAGTGAGAAACAATTCCGCGCGCTTCTCTGGGAGTAAAGGGCTTTTTGAAAACATGGACGTTCGTTACGATCCGAAGAAAGGCGAGAATTGATTGCCATCCCAGCCTGACCGGCTCAGTTTGAGAAAATGTTTCTTCCAGCCATTGTTTCGCGCGTTCATGGTATTCGGACTGAGGGTTATAGGCATAAAGAAGTAAGTTTGCATCAATGAGAATCATTTATGAGAAGGCCCTTCCACCTGCTCCAATAACTCCCCGATATTGTCGAAATTCAAGCCTTCTCTCGGATACAGATTTCGTGTTTTTACCCGAAATTTCTTGCCCGGTTTCGTTTGTTTATTGCTGTTCAGTCCTATTCGGAGAAAATCGTTGACTGTTTCGCGAAAAGATTTTCCTGATTTTCTTGATTCGGATTTCAGTTTCGCGGCAACATCGTCGTCTAAGGTTAGTGTCGTACGCATATAATTGATAACATCATTATGTTAAATAAATAACATCTTGATGTCAATTGAAACTTTTGGCCGACTGGAAGCCGGCGTTAGAAACTAGGTATATAATGCTGGGAACATGGCGCTGATTAAATTTGTTGCGAACTATGACGATCTTTCTACGGATCGCGGATATCAGTTCAAGTTTTACTGTGACAAATGCAGGAACGGGTATTTATCCGCGTTTCAAGCGAATGTTACTGGAATGGCAGGCGGTTTGTTGCGCGCGGCTGGCAACTTGTTCGGAGGAGTTCTTGGCCGCGTGGGGAACAGTACTTACGAAATCCAGCGCGCGATTGGAGGAAAGGCGCACGATGATGCTTTGTTGAAGGCGGTCGAAGAAGGGAAGCAGCACTTCAAGCAATGCAGCAGGTGTGGCATGTGGGTCTGTCCCGAAGTTTGTTGGAATCAGCCGAGAGGTTTGTGCGAAGCTTGCGCGCCGGATGAAAAGGAGACGCTTGCTGCTGCTCAGGCGCAAGCAACCAGCGAACAAATTTTTCAGAAAGCCCGCGAAACCAATCTGGTGGGACACATCGACATGAGCAGCAAGGCAACCGCGGAAACTCCGGTTTGCCCAACCTGCGGAGCCAAAACGACTGGCAGTAAATTCTGTCCCGAATGCGGCGGCGCGCTTGTTGCAAAGATCAAGTGCAAACGCTGCGGTGTCGAAAGCGTTCCCTCGACTCTGTTTTGTCCGGATTGCGGCAACAAAATGACGCTCTAGTTCTTTAGTGCTGGCGACCAATTTAAGATCACACGCGCTTCAGACGGTGCAGACCATCCAGATCGGCAAACGCATAATCCTCTACAAATACAATGAGCTCAGAGGAAAGGACTTTTATCGCGACTGTTCGATCGAGTCGTGTATCGAGCGCGCGATACACTTCGCCCATTCCTCCAGCTCCGATCGCCACAACGATTTCATATGGACCGAGCTGGGTTCCCGGCGTCAGGGTCATAAGGGAGCACTATATCGTCTATGACGTCAAACCCGAGACCTTCTTCTACTCTGCTGTCAGCCTTCTTTTGCGTATTGTTTTGCTTTGCCGCGAATGAAAGCCAGATTCAGATTGTTCAATCCATTGTTGCCGGCAGCGCGTTCAAAGTATTTCTTAGCATTAGCTGCGTCTCCTTTGTCCTGATACGCAAGACCCAGCCGGAAGTTATTGAAAGGATCTTGCAGATTGGCTTGTTCCAGCTCACGAATCGCAACATCGTAATTTTTCTCGTGCATCGCGATCATGCCGGCAAGCTGGTGGGATTGCCAGATCCGGAATTGATTGTTCTCCGATTCAGCCAGCTTCCCGAACTCATCCGCAAACGCTCGCGCTTTTTTCACATCATCAAGCTTGAGGGATGCCCATGCGGACAGGAATTTGTAAGTCTGCTGCGCGACATTTTTTACTTCCGGCGAAAGGTCTGAATCGGCCGTGATTTTTGCGGCTTCATCGAATTTTGCCTGAGCTTCTTTTGCGTGACCATTTTCCATGAGGATAGTGCCGATTGTATTCAGGTCGCCTGTTATGTTTGTGGGATCCTCCATCTTGCGCGCCAGAGCAAGCATCTTCTCCTGTTCTTCCAGTGCCTTTTTCCAATTTCCTTCATCTAGATAAGAAATTGTCATTCCAAAAAGCGCCAGTCTGCGCTCCCCATCATTTCGCGCAATCGCGTACAGTTTGTCCAGCTCCTTTCTTGCGCTCGCATGTTTCCCTTTGAAATTGAGATTCGTGGCGATACCCGTGTAGGAGTTTACAAAATGGGAGTCGATCTTCAACGCTTTGCGATAGTTATCGATGGATTCATCGTAACGCCCGATTCGCATCAAGAGCTCGGCATAGGAGTCATACGGATTCGGATCGTTTGGAATCAACTCAATGTATTTCACGAAAGCTTTCTCGGATTTATCAAACTGCTCAACAAATCTCTGCGAGTATCCGAGCATGTTGTAAGAGTTTGAAAAACCGGGATTTATGGAAATTGCTTTTTCAAATTCACCAATCGCTTTCTCGTACTTCTGCAGGCCGAAGTAATAAGTGCCAAGTAAGTGGTGAGCGCGTTCGTCGTCCGGATACTTTGCAACCAGCTTTTCCAGATACTCTCCCTGCTGATTGGGGAAGCCTTTTACTGCAGCATCTGTGGCAAGGATCCATAACCGCTCTCCTTCGGATGCTTGATCGGCAAACTTGAGCGCCTGGTTGAGGTCTTTGAAAAAGTCTTCTGTGTTGGGTTCGGTGAAGGACAGATTTAAATGAGCGATTGCAAACTGCGGGTCTTCCTTGATGGCGTTCCGGAAATGTTGCGCGGACTCCTGAATCCTGAGCGTATCAGCCAGGTTGAGTCCCTGCAGATAATGGTTTCGCGCTTTTTCTGACGCCGTTGTTAGCGGTAGTTTCCCTTTTTGATCTGCTGATGCGAATTGAAACAATAAGATGAGAACAAGAAAAACACATGCAATGCGAGTATTCATGAAAGTCCTCCTTTCCTCATCATTTATAGGAGGACCGATCTGTTGCTCCAAGCAATGTGGGATGAGCGGAGTTCGAATGGCTACAAAGATGAGTAAATGTGGTGCGGACGACACGTCCGCAAATTTATTCCCGTTTTGGACGAAAGATTCCATTCATCGGATGATGGTAGGGTCCGTTCATTGATGAGGTATTGATTTCCAGGCCTCCCTTTCCATCCGGCCGGGTCAGCGCCCACTTTCCCGTGTCTTCGTTAAAGAGCCAGGTTTTGCGAACCAGACCCCCTTTCAGACTCCCATCCGGGCCGGCGCTCCACGATGCATCCACTTCATACACATGAATCTTATCTCCGTCCTTCGAAAACTTCTGAGCTCCCAAATCGGTGAGTCCGTTCTGTTCGGCCGTAGTCGCGATGTGATGATCGCGAACCAAGGCCGTATGACCGACATCACCTTTTGTTGGAGGATCCAGAGCAATCAAATCACCCGGCCTGACATCGGCCGGCTTTACCTGTGTGAAGTTGGGGTTGCCCTTTAAGTACATCAGATTCTCATCTGAAACGGATTGCAATTTAAACTTCCCGCGCGTCGCTCCGTGCACTTCGACAAACGCTTGCGATACGTATCCCGCACAATCGATTCCGATCCCGTGATTCCATTGCATCATGCGAATTGTTTCTGAATCGCTCAAACCGGGATGCTTCGCCTTTGCCTTTTCAAATTCACCGGATTTGATCAAGGCGTCCGTAACCATCTTGACCTGGTCTGCACTCGGTTTACCTGCCGCGGTAAAGCGAACAGCATCATGCATCTCCTTATTCCAGAGCTGCTGGTCTTTCGGCTTTCCTTTGTCATGTTTTTCGATCAGCTTCTGGAGATCTGCGCGTACTTGACTGGTCTCTTTGCGACCCGCCGGTCCGCTTGCGCCGTCTGTCATCCGGAAATGCGGTGTTGCCTCTACCTTTTTACCGCCAATTTCGTACGTGGAGTTGAAAGAATCCATATACGCATCGACCTTTCCCTGCAGCACAACGGACTTCACCTCACCCGCCGGATCTTTGGAAGCAAGCGCTTTATCTGTCTTGTCCAGGAGCTGCTTGAGCTCCGGGCCCGATTTACCGGACATCTGTTTGAGCAGATCCTCGCGAACATTCTTCGGAACGTTCGCTTTTTCCAGTTGTGGAGGCAACGTATTCACGCGAAGATTGTTTGCGGCGTTCGGGTCGGCGTCAGCTTGCAGAACAGCATTCTCCAAAACCATTTGGTTGATTTGACCAGAGAATCCAAGATCTCCTCGCATTGCATTTGCGTTGGACCGCGCCGTTCCATTACTTTCAGTTGTCTCCGACTGCTGCTTTGCCGGCGTTGTTTTTTCGGGCTTGATCTTGTTTTCTACCGCAGTTGTGGACGGCGTGCTTACGTGTCCTGCTCCGGACGGTCTGATTCCGTTACTCATGCGTACCTCCTACCTATCTAGAGATAAGAGCTTTTGCAGAAAATCTTTCAGTCGGCGGTGTCCAGGAATCATCGAGTAAGGCCTGTGTTAAACTTTAGAACGTGCCGCTGGAATCCGGACAATCGATCCTTCATTACCGCGTACTCGAAAAAATCGGACAGGGAGGGATGGGGGAGGTCTACAAAGCAGAAGATACAAAGCTCGGACGCCAGGTCGCGCTCAAGCTTTTGCCTCCTGATGCCGCTGAAGATGAAAAGGCCAAAAGGCGTTTGTTGCAGGAAGCAAGAGCCGCCTCCGCTCTGAACCATCCGAACATCGTCACGATTTACTCCATCGAAGAAGCAGAAGACTTGGCCTTTATTGGAATGGAGTACGTGGAAGGGCAGACGCTCAAATCGATGATTGATCATGCCCCGATTGAACCTTCGCGCCTTGTCCAGCTTGGCGCGCAAATAGCCGACGCCCTTGCTGCAGCGCACGCTGCAGGGCTGATCCACCGGGACATCAAGCCTTCGAACATATTAGTAACACCTGCTGGACAGGCCAAGATTTTGGACTTCGGCCTTGCAAAGCTGACGCAGGTTGCGGATCAGGCACTCAGCAATGAACATACGCTGAGCAAGCTGACGAAAACCGGAATGGTACTGGGAACTGTGGCCTACATGTCACCCGAGCAAACGCGCGGAGAGCTATTGGATGCGCGCACGGACATTTTTTCGCTCGGGTGCGTGCTTTACCAGGCATCAACAGGCAGAGTGCCTTTTACCGGTCCAAGCATTCTGTCCGTTTTGCATGAGATTGCCACAGCGGAGCCGCCGTCGCCAAGCACAATCAGCACCAGCGTTCCGCAAGGGCTCGATTCGATCATCAGACGGTGTTTAGCGAAAGATCGCAGCAGGCGCTATTCCTCAGCAGCGGAGCTTGCGAACGCGCTGCGAAGTCTGACATTTGCGAACCGTTACCAGATCTTGCGCGAGTTGGGCCGCGGCGGAATGGGCGTCGTGCACCTCGCTCATGATCCGCTCCTGGAACGGGACGTCGCGATCAAAGTCATTTCGCCGGATCTGCTAAGCGCAGATGCAGTGGAGCGATTCAAAAGGGAAGCGCGCGTCGTTGCCAAAATGGATCATCCCGCCATCGTTCACATTCATGACATCGGTGAACATGAAGGCTCGATCTTTTTCATCATGCCTTTCGTTCAGGGAACAAGCCTGCGCGCGTTCTTGAATGAGCAATCGTTAAGTCTGGGCGACGTGCTCGACATCGGAATTCAAGTTGCTGAAGGTCTTGAGTACAGTCATAAGCAAGGCGTCGTTCACCGCGACATCAAGCCGGAAAACATCATGGTGGCGCGCGAGGATTCCACCGTGCGTGTGCGCGTCACGGATTTCGGGTTGGCGACCGCTTCCACAGAACATCGATTGACACGCACCGGGTCAGTTGTTGGCACGATGTGCTATTTGAGTCCTGAACAGTTATCAACAAAAATTATCGATGCGCGAACCGATGTTTATTCGCTAGGAGTTGTGCTGTACGAATGCTTAACCGGCAAGCCTCCTTTCTCCGGTGAAGTGCAATCGGTCCTTTACAGGATCGCGCATGAGTCTCCCGATCCTCCGCGAATGCTGGGTGCGGAAGTCCAGGAAGAGCTGGAAAACATCATCATGCAATGTCTGGAAAAAGATCCGGCGAAACGCCCGCAGCATGCAAAAGACCTGGCTGATGCTTTGATCCGGCATCGTTCAAAACTGCGGGAAAGCGAACGAGGCCAGAAACTCTCCGCGATTCATAGACCTTCGTCCTACATTCAGCGTCCTGCGCCGTCGCCTTTCATCGGAAGAGAAAAGGAGTTCACCGAACTGCAGCGCAGGATGAGCTCAGCAGCACTACAAGGCGAATGCCAGTTTGTTGTGGTTTCAGGGGAAGCAGGAATCGGAAAAACCCGCCTTCTGGAAGAGCTGGAAAATATTGCAAAGGCGAAGAAAATCCGCGTCCTGCACAGCCGATTTGTGGAGCTCGATCAAGCGTTTCCCTATCAGGGGTTCTGTGAGGTCATCCAGGAATATTTTCATGCAAAGATGAGCGGCTCTTCCTCTGGACCTGTCGATTTTTCGGATCTGGCGCCCGATCTGATTTCACTTTTTCCGGTACTGGCTGAAATGGATGAGATCACAGGCGGCCACAAGCCGGCTGCCTCCGAAACACAGCGAATGCAGGATCGCACCTATATATATGATGTGCTTGCGCGTTCCTTTCTGCGCATCGGGGCGGGGAAGCCGCTGGTGCTCTTTTTTGAAGACCTCCACAATGCCGATGTTTCACTCGAAGCGCTGCAGTACATCGTTAGACGGCTCGCCACAACTCCCACTTTGATCGTGGGGAGTTATCGCAGCGGGGACATAGACAAGCACCATCCGTTGAACCGCATGCTCGATAGCTTTCTCGGCGATCGTCGTTTCTTGTCGATGCAGCTCGGATCCTTCGGCGCCGCGGAGCATCAAACCTTGCTGCAAACTTTAATCGGAAGCTCCGAATTGGAACCGGATTTTGTGCAGCGGCTTTTCCAGGCCACAGAAGGGAATCCGCATTTCACGAAAGAGCTGGTCCGATCGCTGATCGACTCCGGCAAAATTGTTCAAACCGACACTGGCGCGTGGAATCTATCAGGTGAAGCCGCATTAACTTCGGAATCTCTGCCTCCCACAATTCAACAGGCGGTGGAAAAACGAATCGAGCGTTTGCCGGAAGATTGGCGCGAAATCCTTTCGACCGCTTCTATCATTGGAAAAACGTTTGAATTCCAGGATCTCGAAGCGCTTGCCGAAGGAAAAGAGGTGGAAGACAAGATCGATCAATTGCTCGGGACCGGATTCATCGAAGAAGTTCGCGAATCGCGCGGCGATGTTCTTGCGTTTTCCAGCGGCGTGGTGCGCGACGTTTTGTACGCAAAAGTTCCGCGCCGCAAAAGACGCTCGCTTCATCGCAAATATGCGGAGCAGCTCGAAAAGCGTAATGCCGGTCGGTTGGAGCGAATCTATCCACTACTCGTGCATCACTACTCGGAAGGGGACATTCCGGAAAAGGTGATTGAATTCGGAGTGAAGCTCGCTCGTAAATCTCTGGATGCGCTGAGCGCTGAAGATGCACGGCGCGCAGCAAACACAGTTCTCGATTTCATTGAAGAGGAGTCCGGACAAACATCGGCTCTGGAAGGCGAAGCTCGATCGCTTCTAGCGCAGGCGCATCGTCTCGCGGGAGACATGGACGCTGCGCTACAGGAGTTCGAGTTTGCGATCCGCGTTTTCGAACGCCGCAAAGAGCCTTTGCTTGTTTTGAATTCTTTGATCCTGGCCGCAGAAACTGCGTGGGAAGCCCGCAAAACGGATGAAACAAGACAGTGGGTGGAGAAAGGCCTGGTTCTCGCTCGCGAAACTGAGCAACAGGAAACGCTGGCCAAGTTGCTGTCGCTTGCTGCAACGGTGGCGAATTTGCGCGGCGAATACGATAAGGTGAAACAGTATTTAGAGGAAGCGGAACGTCTCAAACCTGCGGTCAAAGAAAAAGAGGAAGTAGTTCCGCAGGGTGGAACGCTTCAGGTCGCGCTTCCAGTTCCGCTCGGCGCATTCCATCCGGCTCAGACCGGCATCATTGAAGAAAACGAAGTGAGTGGAAATGTTTTTGAAACACTCCTGGATATGGATGAACAGGGACACATTGTTCCGCGCCTCTGCGAATCGTGGCAAGTGTTGGAGCAGGGAAAGTCCTTTCTGTTTACGCTTCGCCCCAATGTCCTGATGCACCACGGGGAACCGTTAACAGCGGAACAGGTCAAAACCGCTTTTGAAAAAGGGATCCGCTTGAGCGCTGGAAACTTGCCCGCTGGCTTTGCCGCGATTCGTGGAGTGAGCGCTTATATCGAAGGCGCTAAGGATTCTGTAGAAGGAATCAGTGTTGAGTCTCAGAACCGGTTAAAAATTCTACTGGAAGAGCCGCTTCCGTTGTTTCCCTCACTTCTCACCGATTCGAGGTTGGCAATCGCAGGGGAAACTTTGATCGGAACCGGACCCTTCAAAATCCGTTCGTATCAACCGGACCATGTCACGCTCGATAGGAACGAGCAGTACTGGAAAGGAACGATACCACCACTCGATTCCATCGAATTTCACTGCGGTGTGAGCTCTGCCGAAATCGCAAGCGGTTTGAAATCGGGCAAGTTTGATCTTGCGAGCAATTTATTGCCGAAAGACCTGGAGGAGATTTTACAGGATCGACGCGCTGGAGTTGTGGAAGTACCAAAGAAAAATGTTTACTACGTCATCTTCAACGATCGAAGCGAGATCAGCAGAAATGATGATCTCCGCAAAGCATTGTGTGGCGCGGTTCGAATTGATGATCTGGTGCGCGGAACGTTCGGACGCTTTGCGCAGCCGGCCACCGGTGTGATTCCTCCCGGAATTCTTGGACACGATCCGGGCAGGAGACGGCAACCACTTCTCCAGGAGGAGGCCTTACAGCTCATCGATTCGACCAAACTTCCAAAGAAGCCGATCCGCTTAAAGGCCGCAGTTCATCCCATTTTTCAAGATCGCTATCAGTCCCTGACAAAGGCTCTATTCAACAACTGGGCAGACCTCGGTGTGGAGGTCTCCATCGAAACTTTGACGATCGCTTCGTATCTGGCGTCTTATCAGGAAGCGGGAGGAAGTGAAGGGATCGACCTATTGATTGGAAGATGGAATGCCGATTACGACGATCCGGACAATTTCACTTACTTCCTGTTTCATTCGAAAGCAGGCCTTTACAAGTTTTATTCATCTGAAGATCTGGACAAGCTGATGGAGGAAGCGCGCGTCGAAACCGATCCGGCAGCCCGTGTGAGAATGTATCGAAAGATAGAAGGCATCCTGATAGAGACCGGATATGTTCTGCCTCTGTTCTACGATATCGATTACCGTGTGGCAAGTCCGAAAGTTCGCAAGCTCGCGTTGCGCAGCAGTTCTCCGTTTGTGAATTATGCTGAGCTTGGAAAAACGGAATCGGGCGCGCCTGCCGTACGGCGGAAAAGCGCAGGTGGAATTATTTCCATTCCGATGGGGACCAGACTAGCTCACCTGGATCCTTCTTTAACCGGCACACTGCAGCAGGCTGAAGTATTGCCGAATATTTTCGAGACTTTGGCCCGCCAGACGGAAGGCGTGCGAATTATTCCGTGGCTGGCTTCAGACATTGATGTCGAAGAAGGGGGCAGACGGTTTCGTTTTCGTTTACGAAAGGATGTTCGGTTTCACGATGGCAGACGATTGACTTCAAGAGACGTGCGGTACTCTTTCGAGCATCTTTTACAGAACCCTGAGAGTCGGAGTCGTTTCCTTTTTTCTCCGATTCAAGGAGCGAAAGAGTTACTCAACGCTCAAGCCACCGAATTAAAAGGCTTTCGGATTCTATCTGCTTCTGAGTTTACGATTGATCTCGAACAGCCACTTTCCTTTTTCCCGGCCCTTGTATCATATCCGACCGCTGCGATTGTACCGGAGGGAACGAAACAATTTGATGCGAGCTGGCGCGAAGGATCTGTAGGAACCGGTCCGTTTCGCATTCTACGATTCGAGCCTGGGGAGCGACTCGAGCTGGAAGCAAATCCGGATTACTGGCGCGCGGGATATCCGAAAAGTGAGGGTCTGGTGTTTTCATTTGGTGTTCCACCAAAGGAAATTTTGTCCGGGTTCCGTTCCGGGCGGTTCTCACTTGCCGGGGAACTGTTTCCTTCGGATGTGGAATTGCTCAGACATGAATCCGAATTCGCTTCCCTTTACAGGGAAACTCCTCGACTTTCCACGTACTTTATTGCCTTCAACATCCATCAGGGCCTTTTTTCTGAAGAGAAACTTCGCCATCAGTTCATTCGAGCGTTAAATGTGGAAACACTTGTCAGGCGAAATTTGGGAAGACTTGCTATGCCGGCGCATAGCCTGATTCCTCCCGGTCTGCTTGGTTACGAACCAGCCGGACGAAGCGTTCCAGCGGCCCCGGAAAAAGGCAGAGACAATTTCGACGTGACGGCATTCATACATTCGATTTTTGACGGGGCTTATTCCTCTTTTGCGAAAAGTGTTTATCAGGCGCTTCAGGAAAGCGGATTCCACTCGCGCGTGGATGCGGCAAAAACTGATCAGATTTCCTCATTTTTGGTTCCGAAATTTGATTTCACGCTTACGCGGTGGATTGGAGACTATCCGGATGCAGATACGTTTTTCGATGGCATCGTCCATACGAAAGACGGACTAGTTGGTAGGTTTTGCGGCACACCCGAAATGGATCGACTCATCGAAAGAGGACGGCAGGAAACGCATCCCCAACTCCGCCATGACATTTATCAGCAAGCTGAAAAGTTGATCCGCAAGCAGGCACTGATCCTTCCGTTGTTTCATGAACAGGAGTATCGCTTCGCACGTCCCGAAGTCCAGGACTTCGAAGTCACCTTCGCGATCCAGTCCGTCCCGTACGAAAACCTCTCGCTGGGGCGCTGATCTACAGTTGCGGGCCACGGCCGCGCTGTTCCTCTCTCCTGGGCATTCAGCCTTTATCGTTGCCGCTCCGTCACTGCGCCGTTGCGTCCGTGCACGAAATCTGATGAAATACGACGCAACAGGATGAATGATGAAACATAGAATTGCTGTAGCTTTATTGATCGTATCGACACTGGTTTTTGCGCAAGAACCACCGCCGCCTGAAAAAGAGAAACCGGTTGCAGAACCGGTAGAATTTGTAAGCCATCACAAAATTACAATCGGAAGCGAAGTGCTCAATTATTCGGCGGTTGCAGGGGAAATTTTTCTCAAGGACCAGGAAGGCACGCCACAGGCAAGCATCTTTACGATTGCGTATTTGAAAGAGGGAGTTGCCGATCCGAAAACGCGGCCCGTTACTTTCCTGTTTAATGGCGGCCCAGGATCCAGCGCGGTCTGGTTGCACCTCGGCGCATTTGGGCCCAAGCGCCTCGCATTTTCCAACGATGCTGTAATCCCGGGAGCTCCACCTTTTGAACTGACCGACAATCCGGATACTCTGTTGCGCTATTCAGATCTCGTTTTTGTGGATCCGGTCGGCACCGGTTACAGTCGCGCGCTCGGTAAGAAAAAGGATTCGGAATTCTGGGGTGTGGATGAGGATTCGGCATCGATCGCGCAGTTCATTCGAAGCTATCTCACAAAAAACAAACGCTGGAATTCACCAAAATTTATTGCCGGTGAGAGTTATGGAACGATTCGCGCGAGTGTGCTCATCAGGGATCTGGAGCTGAAGCTGCTGGATAGTGTTGCGTTTGACGGGGTCATTCTGCTTTCTACGGCGCTGGACGTGCGCACCTTCATGACAGCCGGTCCGGGAAACGAGCTTCCGTACGTGACCAATCTGCCAACTTTCGCTGCGACCGCCTACTATCACAATGCATTGCCGGCAAAAACAGCAGATCTGGACACATTTTTGCGTGAAGCCAGAGTATTTGCGGGCGCTGAATATCTTGCGGCGCTCTTTCAGGGAGATTCGCTTCCTTCCGATCGGGTAGACCAAATTGCAGCGAAGCTTAATCACTTCACAGGATTGAGTGTGGAGTATCTGAAGCGGACCCGTCTCAGAATCGACAGCAATCGATTCCTGAAAGAGCTTTTGCGCGCGCGTGGCCAGACGATCGCGATCCACGACACACGATTTTTGGGCAAGGATCCGGATGATGCGGGTGAAGCCGTTCAGTTTGATCCGTTTCTATTCGGAATCGCGGGACCTTTTGTTACAACAATCAACAGTTATCTCTCCGGCGATTTGAAGGTGAAGATGGAACGCCCCTACGTAGTCTTTTCGCTGGAAGCGAGTGGGAGTTGGAAGAGAGCCGGCAACAACACCTCCGCATTCGATGGATTTCTATACACCGCTCAGTATCTTGCGCAGGCAGCCGCCACCAATAAGGATTTTCGTGTTTTTGTCGCGAGCGGTTTGCATGATCTCGCCACCGCCTTTTACGCAACCGAATACATCTTCGATCACAGCGGAATCCCGAAAGACCGTGTGACCCTGAAGAATTATTTCGGCGGCCACATGATGTACATGTACGCTCCGTCATCAAAACAGATGGCCGAAGATCTCCGCGTGTTCATCCAGGGCAAGTAAACAAAGTGGTGTGAACGTCTCATCCGCGCAAATATTTTTGGGTTCCTCCTTTCGCTCATCCTTTCGTTCGTCTTAGGTATCATGACCGAACAATGACGCGGTCGCTGGAGGAAAAGATGAGCACTAGAATCGGAGGTTCCGCAGCACAACCTCCCACGATTGAGATGCCGGTAGCTGTCGACTCGAATTCAATGAATCAGCCGAGGGCGATGGAGCAACCCAAAACGGCTGAGCCTGAGGCTAAAAGCATTTCTGCACAAACAGAAAAATTCACAATTGGCGGAGCATTCCATGGCAGGACGGATGATGTCCGTTCAGCTCCAGTCCAAAGCAACGGCAAAAGCCAACGAACCAGACTTATCAAACATGTCCGTGGTGCCGATGGCATAAGAGTCTGAAGAACGAAGCAATCCGGGCTAAATGCCCGATTTCTTTGGAGGACGCCATACGCATCGTAAGCGAATTCGTAACGCATTATAACGAACGCAGGCTGCACAGCGCGATTGGATACATCACGCCTCTGGCCAAGCTGGAAGGCCGCGAGAAGCAGATTTTTGCAGAAAGGGATCGTAAGCTTGAAGCCGCGCGAGAACAGCGCCGGATCGCACGGCAGGCAGCAGCGCAGAGCATTTCAGAACAATTACTACAGAATTAGTAGTTATGAAAATTCAGGATACGTTCGATTCTATATTGAAACCGATTGAGGGTACTATTACACTGAATTTGTCCGGTCAAACGGAAGCGAGCTCTGCTGAGGAGCAACTCGCCAGGAATAACCCGATCAGGTTGCGAACAGAAAAAAAATACTTACAATTAAAAACAAAATATGAGAAAACTAATTGCAGCAATCAATATGACACTTGACGGGTTTTGCGACCACACGGCATTAATTGCAGATGAAGAAATAC
>JAKEFK010000391.1 GCA_022616075.1 bacterium | reverse complement strand
CTTGAGCGATTCCCTCGTGCCGGCCCTGGCAAGAAGCTGAACTCGAATAGCATCCGATAATTCAGTCCACGCAGGATCTCTCCAGGGTTTCTCCTGTCCGATGGCTGAGAATCGCGCAGGATCCAGATTGTGAGGGTAAGCGAGAAAATACTTTGCCCATAGAAACGGCGTATTGTTCTGATTCCAAACAGAACGAAAATCAACCTTCAGGACTGTTAATTCAAGGGCTCTTGAAATTTGAGCAGGGGAATTACTTTTTAATACTTGAAGGATAAGATCTTTTGCCTGTTTAGATTGGTCCCCTATGTCTGAAATAGCATCAATTAATGCTTTTTGTATTTCTCGCGAACTTGTGGCCAAAAGTGAGTCACGGACATTTGGATAATGACTGGATGCAATCGCGGCCAGTGCCCTGAGTGCAGCGGCCTTCTCCTCATCAGTGCCATCCTGCGTGATTTTGACTAGAGCAATTTCATATTCTTTGAGTGCGCGGCTCAGCAAATCGATAGACTCTTCTGCCGATACCAAAGAAGAGACAAAAACAGTAAGATAAAAGAGAATCCAACTCCTGTTCACCAACATCGCTTCAAGCAAATCCTTTGCCGTTCTGTCTATCTAATATGACTTACTTTGATTTGACGCTGGATGCTGAGTGGAAGTTTCGTCCGCTACCCGATTTTTGAATCGTCATTCAAAAATGCGAACCGGAGTGATTCCAAAAGATGAAACCGCCAAGACACCGGGTACTCCAGGAATCTTTTCCTTGGCGCACTTGGCGTCTTGGCGGTTTGATTAGGCAGAGTGAATTAATCTTGGTAACGGCCTAGCCTCCCAACACGAATACATGACTGGTCATGAGACTGGTCTTTTCGTATAATTATCACATGAAGACAAAAGAAAAGGTAATGAACGCCACGGACTTTAAGGCGAAATGCTTACAAGTTCTGGATGAATTAGAACCGGGTGGTGTTCTGATCGTTAAAAGAGGTAAACCGGTGGCACGGGTTATTCCTGTATCCGAGAGAAATGCTCTGGAGCTCGTTGGAAGTTTAAAAGGTAAGATCAAAATCAAAGGTGACATTTTGAGCACAGGAACGAAATGGAATGCTCAATCTTGACAGTCACATGGTCGTTTATCTGCTTGCCGGAGATTTGACGCCAACGGAGCTACAACAATTGGAAGGTGAGGATCTTGCTATCTCCGATGTAGTGCTCTGGGAATTGTCGAAGCTCGTTCAGCTTCAACGACTGGAACTCGATCTCAGAAGCGAATCCTTTCAAGCGTTATTGGTCAACTTCACCGTTATACCCATTACGCTTGCCATTGCAATATCGAGCACGAAACTGGATTTTCGCGGGGATCCAGCCGATGAGATTATCGCAGCCACAAGCTTAGTAGAAAAGATCCCACTTCTAACCAGAGACCGGATAATTCGGAAATCAAAACTGGTCCCACTTGCCCTTTGAGCTTTCGCTGAGACGGCAAAGCCTACAAAAGAAAAACCGCCAAGACACCGAGTATTCCAAGAATTTTCCTTGGCGCACCTGGCGTCTTGGCGGTTGAAACCTGGTCTTGTTGGGAATAATCTCGCGCAGAAGATCAGCACTCGAGTGACTCATTTAAAGGGCGTTAAGAACTTCTTGATCCACAATCTGTAAGAATTCTTTTCGATGAGGCTGCTTCCATAACTGCAGATATAAGGACATGCCGTATGTGGAATATAAATATTTTGTTCCTGGTTCATAGAGAAGTGGATCGCCCGTAAAGATCTTGAGGGACTCTTTAAAGGAATCAAAATGCTTGTGTTGAAAGTATGTTGATGACTCTGGATATACGCCTTTGTCTCTGAAGGAGAAGATTCCCTGGAAATGCAACCGCCTGGTTATTGGCACTGGTGCATATGGTAGATTGCCAGTAATGAAAGAAGTCAAGCGTGAAGCCGAGCGCCGTGAAGTCGAACTTCTCGTCTTATCCACACTTGAAGCAATCGATCTCTTGAAACAGGAATCTGACGATACGAACGCAATCCTGCATGTAACTTGCTGATCCTTGCTAAGCCATCAATGAATCAATGCTTTTTAAAATCATTTCCAACGACATCGGCTTTTGAAGGAAGACACTTCCTGGAGGAATTTGAGCATTGCCAACTGCTGTTTCGCGCGCGTGACCCGAAAAAAAAATGCATTTAAGCTGTGGAAATTTCTCTTGAAGCAGTTGGGCGAGCTTCCAACCTTTCATTACCGGCATCATAACATCTGTTACAAGCAAATCGATTTCTGATACCGAATTCGCAATAGCCAGTGCGTCCTGACCGCCGGAAGCCTCTAAAACAGAATAGCCGCTGGATCGCAATAATTTGCCAAGAACCTCCCGAACTGGGTCATTATCATCGACGAGCAAAATCGTACAGGGAAAGCGTATTGAGCTTCCCCTAACTTTTGGAATTTCACGGCGCATTTCGAGCCGATTCAAGTAAATAAAGAATCGTGTTCCTTGGCCGATTGTGCTTTTCACATGGATATGACCGCCGCTTTGCTTGATGATGCCGTACACCGTAGAAAGTCCCAACCCGCTGCTATCGCCAAACTCCTTTGTTGTAAAAAAGGGTTCGAAGACGTGGTGTAGAAGTTCATCCGTCATACCTCCACCGGTGTCCGAAATTTCCAACAGGATGTAAGAGCCGGCAGGAAGCCCAAAATTTTGAGCCCGGGTAGGAGGCTCAACAGTTATGTTTTGCGTACGAACAGAAAAAGTGCCGCCATCCGGCATGGCATCCACAGCGTTTACGCAAAGGTTCATGATTACGTGCTCCACCTGACCCGGATCAGCTTGAACGAATCCGAGATCAGGCGCCAGGTCAATCACAAGAGTGATATCGTCGCGCAAAACGCCTCGGACATTTTTTTCAAGACCTCGAACCATATCGTTCAAGTTCAAGTGTTTTGGTCTGAGTACCTGCCTTCGTCCAAAGGCGAGTAGCTGCAGAGTCAATGCAGATGCTTTTTCCGTTGCTTTCAATATTTCTCGAACATTCTCCACCAGGGATACATCGGAACCATATCTCAACTTTATAAGATCGCAATATGCTGTAATTGACATGAGCGAATTATTAAAGTCGTGTGCCACTCCGCCGGCAAGCAATCCGACCGTTTCCATTTTTTGCGCCTGAAGCAGTTGATCCTGTAGTTCTTTAAGTTTCGTTATGTCGCGTACAATCCCACGGTACGCGGCTATCTTCCCATCAGTATCCCGCACTGCTGCTGATGTTTCGAGCATGACCAGTTTTTTACCATCTCTTCGGCGGACTTCAATCTCAAAATCTTTCACGAATCCCTCTCGGGCCATGATTTCCGAATAGATTTTGCGTAAGCTCGGATCCGCATATAGATCCTCAACTTTCGCATGAAGGACCTCCTGCTTTGATGAGAAGCCGAGCAGTTCCACGCCTGCGGGATTGATGTCTATGAAATTGCCATCAGGAGTTGTAATGAAAACCATATCCTTGGTTTCTTCAAATAAAGCTCGATATTTTTCTTCTGACTTCCGAAGGGCCGATTCTGTCTGCCTGAGAGCTTCATTTGCCAGAAACTGCTCGGTCATATCTTGGGCCAGCCCAAGAACATACGGTTGCTTCTCGGGCTCCTGAATCACGACATTGCGGTAAAGAAGCACCCGTTCCTCATTTCTACTTGTTGTGATTCTCATCATGCCCTGGTCGCTTCGGCATTCACGGATACGTCGCAAGTAATCGGGGAATAGATGACGAACAGAAGGCGCAAGAAAAGACTCCAATCTCTGGCCTAACATCTGTGACGGCAATAAACCAAACAATTCCAAACCGGCGGGGTTTACAGTGATTAAATAACCCTCGAAATCATGCGTGCATATCAAAGCTGGTGTGTTTTCAACAAGGTTGCGGTATTTCTTTTCACTTTCGCGCAATGCACGTTCGGCATAGGTCCTTTCAGTTATGTCATTTGCAACAACTAAAGTTGCTTTTCGGTTATCGAAAAGAAAATCGACTCCGCCAATATCGACATGAATGATCTTGCCATCTTTTGTCCGATGCCTCCAGGTTCCTTGTCTACGCAATCCAGGGCTTGAATGAAAAGGAACCTTCTGGAGCCTGTCTTCCAACAACGGCACGTCTTCCGGGGGGCGGATATCACGAATTTCCATCGCAAAAAATTCGTCACGGCTGTAACCATAATGATTCAAAGCTGCTTGATTAACGGCAAGAAATCGAAAAGTTTCCGAATCTATGACCCACATGGGAAAAGGGGAGTTTTCAAAAAAGATCCGATACCGTTCTTCCGACTCCCTGAGATTTCTTTCCAGTCTTTTGCGGTAAGTAATGTCCCGGATAATCCCTTCCGCGCCAAGCCTCTCGCCCTGAACGTTCTGGAGCGCCCGCGCACTTAGGGAAACGACGATTTCAGCCCCCGCTTTTGATTTTACGGAGAACTCAAAATCGTTGATGCATCCGCGGAGCGCATAAGCCTCTAATATTTTCGATCGCTCTTCAGGTTTGACGAAGAGCTCGGTTACCTCTTTTCCTATTAACTCATCCTGTTGATAACCATACTTCGTTACTGCAGGGCTTATGACTTCGATTAAACCGGATTTATCCACGCGGTAATAGATATCATCGATGAAGTCGAACAATTCTGGGTAAGCTTTGTTGCGCGATTTTGTTGCCATGTCGGTCGTCGCAGCGGATTCACTTTTCGGAAAAAGAACGGTAGAATGTAAGCACGTTGCCTGATGTCAGCGTTCCCCCGCCTGAAAAGATTGTAGCAGAGGTCTCAGGTACTGCCAATCGAAAAATGCGCTCCGACCGTAAATTTCAGCTTGGCCGCAAATCAATAGATCCAACGAAAAAGGCCAGCGTTTCCGCTGGCCTTTTATAAGTGCTGAGTGCCGAGTGCTGAGTTCCGAATACCGATCCACTCGGCACTCACAACTCAGCACTTCGGCACTGAATTAATCTTGGCAACGACCTACTCTCCCAACACGTTACCATGTTAGTACCATCGGCCCTGGTGGGCTTAACTTCCGTGTTCGGAATGGGAACGGGTGTTTCCCCACCGGTAAGGTCACCAAAAAGATTTAAGATTTCAGATCTTAGATTTGAGATTGAAACCAAAGTTCTTTGGATCTTGAATAGAAGGGCAACAACTTTCAAAAGCAGCACACATAATTACTAATTATGGTCAAGCCGCACGAGAATTAGTACTGGTTAGCTAGCAGATTACTCTGTTTACACATCCAGCCTATCAACGTGGTCGTCTGCCACGACTCTTTAGGGGGATATTACTCCCCGGGATACCTAATCTTGAGGCAAGCTTCACGCTTAGATGCCTTCAGCGTTTATCTCTGCCGAACACGACTACCGAGCAGTGCCACTGGCGTGACAACTCGTACATCGGAGGTTCGTCCATCCCGGTCCTCTCGTACTAGGGACAGCTCCTCGCAAGTATCCTCCGCCCACATCAGATAGGGACCGAACTGTCTCGCGACGTTCTAAACCCAGCTCACGTACCGCTTTAATAGGCGAACAGCCTAACCCTTGGGACCTGCTTCAG
>JAKEFK010000390.1 GCA_022616075.1 bacterium | reverse complement strand
GTCCAATGATCAACATACCACACATCCAGCTTGAATCGTTCTTCGAATGACGTAGCGTTTCTGCCATGAATCTGAGCCCATCCCGTAATGCCGGGTTTTACATCGTGCCGCCGTTTCTGCTCCGAATCGTACCGCGGCAAATACTGCATAAGCAGGGGCCTTGGCCCCACAAGGCTCATTTCGCCGCGAAGGACATTCCACAATTCAGGAAGTTCATCAAGACTGGAACTTCTTAGAAAGCGCCCCACAGAAGTCAGCCGCTTTTCATCGGACAAAAGTTTTCCTTTGGCATCACTTTGTTCTACCATAGTTCGAAATTTATAAATCGTAAATGGTTTTTCCCTGAAGCCTGGTCGTTTTTGTCTGTAAAGGATCGGACGGCCCATATTGATTAGAATCACGGCCGCGATGATGAGTAGGACAGGGGAAAGAAGGACCAGTCCGGCAAGGGAACCTACAATATCCAGAAAGCGTTTAGCTGCCATCAATTCAACGGATGCTCTCCACGATGAATTAGATTTGTATACTCCTGATGCAATGCATTCCAGACCTTCTCTTGTTGAAAGTGTTGCATGACTCTTTGTTGCGCTGCCCGGCCGTGTACTATTCTCAATTCTTCATCTGTCAAATAGACCGCAAGTGCTTCGGCAAAATCCTTTACATTGAATGGATCAATCAGACGGCCGGTGTTTCCATCTTCAACGGCGTCCTGAGTTCCCGTAACTTTGAATCCGACAGTCGGAACTCCGGAAGCTCCCGCCTCCAACGGAGCATTTGGAAATCCTTCTCTGTGAGAAGGAAACGCAAGCACGTCCATGAGAGAATAATAAGATGCAGTATCTTCTACGAATCCAGGAAATATGATTTGCGGATGTTTGTTCAACTCTAAAATCAGGTTGTCATCAACAGGATCTCCTTTTTCGAAATCACCCAGGACGACTAGCCGCACATTTGGAATCCACTGAAGAAGAAGCTCAAACCCATTCATAAGCTCTACGATTCCTTTATCATGTGTCAGGCGGCCTACGAAACCAACCACAGGCGCATCCAGCGGAATCCCAAGAGCGTCTCTCAATGCTTCATTTTCTCCGGATTTTTTTGCAACAGTGAATCGTTCGACATCTACTCCATTAGAAGAACCGGCGCCAAGAACGACAGTTTTACTCTCCTGTGTGAGATCCAGTTCGAGATATCTGGCTCTCAGGCTCCTGCTTACGCAGATGACTCGGTGGGCGCAAGCCGCGGCGATTTTTTCCGTGAGGCTTAAGACAAATCGGGCCAATCCATCCTTTGTTTCCAAACGAAGACCCCGTAACGTATAAATCCGCAAAGGAACCCTTGCCATCAAGGCCGCAATCATTCCCAGCAATCCTGCTTTTGGTGTGCCTGCATTTACAATATCGGGTTTCAAATTTCTAAGAAGCGAATAAAGTCGGAAAAGAGCAGCGCAGTCTTTCCATAAATGAATTTCTCTTTCCATGGAAACGGGCAGAACGGAAACACCTTCACGCTCGGCCACCGTTTCTAAATCGCTTCCAGGAGAAGTAATCAAGATGGTCTCCATCTGGTTGTTTTGCATGAATGACAATTGTCCGCATAACAGGTAACGAGCGGTCATTGGGTGAGTGACGATGTAAACCAGCCGGGGATGATTCGAATCTCGTTTCGTAGTGACCAACAGTTAAAAAAGTTCCAGGTCGCCTATGGAGCATCTCCAATTGGACCAATCAAGAATGTCAATTCCAGGTACAGGATTCTCCAATTGCCTTACGGTGAATGACGGCCCCCTTTTGCCTAGGGGCAGAAAGTGGGACTTTCTAAAAAGCGTCTGCTCAACGGTTCCATTGGCAGCAATGGCGGCTGCGTAGTCTGCTCCGGAAGCGCGCACTGTTTCCTCCAACAAATCCTTTCCAAGCTCTGCTCCATCTGGAGAAGCAAGCAGCTCGCTGATGCTTAACTCTTGCAATCCCCTTCGTTGTCTATGGCGAAAAATGATTAACGCGGAGGAATTTTTTTCTGACCGGCATCTGGCATGGTAGACAAATCCCGGAATTTCAGCGTATCGCCACTGCAGGTAGTCTCCGGTTCGAATTGTGTGCAGGCGTGATTCAGAAGAGAAATTGTTCAAGCATTCTTCCCAATCAGAACTTTGCAAAACATGGCTAATGGAACTGGATTCATTCTTTAAAACAGGCGGTTCTTTTTTTTGCAAGAAGCTCCATGCAATACGAAGAGGTTTAAGCGGACGGATCCACAATGGGATCCGGGTTACCTCCTTCCATCCCAACTTTAGATATCCAGGTTTGCTGTACCGGTTGGGCGTATTGAAGACAAAGGAAACCCCATTCTTTTGCATTTCTTCTAAAAGATTAGAAGTCAAACGTGAGAAGATGCCTTTACCGCGCCATTCCGGGTGCGTGACGGTATCTACGGCCCGCACTGCCTGGTAGTTTTTGCCGGCGGCGGCCCACATCCATCGCATGAGAACCCTCAACCCGATGATCTTGCCTTCCTGTTCTGCCGCTATTCCGGTAGAGATACCAAAAGGATTTCTGACATGTTTCCACTCCCAAAATTCACGAGTTCTCGGAACGTCTGATTTTCCGAGGCCGATTTCCAGCAGACGTGTAATCTCCTCGTAGTCGTCCGGCGTGATGGAGCGAACAATGTAGTTAGTGGACAAGGGACCGTTTTTCAAGAACGCGAAGGTATAGTTCTTCCAATTGCTGGGTCATTCTTTGCATGCTGAAATGCTCTTCAACAAGGGCGCGCCCTGCCAGTCCAAACTGATGTCGCAATTGGTCGTTTGATAAAAGAAATGATACTTTTTCAGCAAGAGTCTCGGGATCTCTGGGAGGAACCAGAAAACCGGTTTTACCATCAACCACCACTTCTGGAACGCCGCCAACACAGGTTGCTACAACAGGGAGTTTCATGGACATCGCTTCCAGCAGGGAAATCGGCAATCCCTCAAAAATCGAGGAATTCAAATAAATATCCATCGCAGATAGGTAAGGTACAACGTCCTCCTGTAAGCCTGTGAAATGGACGACCTCCTTTAATCCAAGCCGCACAGCTTCGGCTTTCACTTCATTGAACAACAGCCCATCTCCTACAAGCAAAAACCGGACATTCGAATTACGTCTTCGAATGATTTCTGCGGTTTTCAGCCAGTTGAGAAGATCTTTTTGGATACGGAATACAGCGACTGTTCCAATCACAGGAGCATCCTGTTCAATACCCAACTGTACGCGCATCCTTTTTCGTTGCTCGGGAGAGGCAACATAAGAATGAACAGCAACCCCATTTTGCACTACGGTAACCGGTATAGAGTTTCCTGCGCGTGATTTGATCGATTCGGAGACTTCATGAGACACAGCCACGACCCAGTCCTGCCATTTCCAGCTAAAAACATTCGCGCGACGAGTCCAGGAATGGTACCGTTCCATTACGTTGTGTTCCGTGTAAATCACGGGAGTGCCGGTCAATTGCCCGGCTATTCGCCCAACAACACCGGCCATTGGCAAATGACAATGAACCAGATCTGCTTTCCATTTCTTGAGAAAACGCGTAACTCTCGGGATGGCAAGAATCATATTTGCAGCGTGGTTAGCCTTGAAACAAACAACCTCGCCACCCTGTTGTTCTAATCCCGAAACGACAGCATTCTTCCACGGCAAGAAGTAACCATATCCATAGGTGAAATGATCTCGATCTGCAAATCGTAGCCCTTCTTCCAAAAGTACTTCGGCTCCTCCTCTCCCAAGACTTTTGATCAAATGGAAAATGCGATAGACCTTGTTCATAATTTCTTGATGGAGCGAAGAAATCGGTTCAGCCATGATCTTCCCTCCCTTATGAAGGGGGAATAGAGGGAGGGTTGGGAATTTCTCTAACCATCCAACCTCCCCTCAATCCCCTCCTTCATAAGGAGGGGGAAATCCATGGTTAGTCCGTCATCTCATCCTTGAACTTTGTTCTCCAAAGTCGTTTGTAGAATTCCAAATACTGTTCGGCAATTACTTCCATCATGAAGTTTTTCATAACCCAATCGCTGGCTTTCTTTCCCATTTCAATCCGTTGACCCTCATGTGAAAGTAGTTCAACGACCGCCTCGATCATCGATGTTTCATTGGAAGGATCGACAAGAATTCCGGTTTCTCCATCCAAAATGCAATCGGAAACACCTCCGACGTTGCAGGCTATCGAAGGAATCCCTAACAGCCCGGCTTCAAGCACGACTCCGGGGATTCCTTCCGTCTCGCTGGACAGCACGAATAAATCCGCAGCGTTCACATACGAGGCGACATCCTGTTGTAATCCTATGAAGCGAACGGCGCCCGCGACTCCGAGTGTTTCCGCATACGTTTCTAATTCCCGTTTGAGAGTGCCATCTCCAAGGATCCACAACTGCAGCAAAGGAAATTGTGAAATTCCATGTTGAAGCAAGCGAATCAACCTGTCCACGCGTTTTTCCGGAGTCAAACTACCAACAAAAACTAACACAGGCGCCAATTCCGGGGTTGCAAGACTTTGTCGGACTTTCTCTCTACTCTCTTTCGGCACAAAAGTCGCAGGCTCAACCGCTCTGGGGATTCTGACCAAATCCGAATTACCATTGAGTAGTAACTTCAAGAAATCGAAAGAGGTCCGGCTGACAGCAACAATTCCATCCATTTGATTGATCGCAAAATTCCGGTAAAACCATTTGCGCAATAGACCTCGAACCCAGGTGCGTGGATCTCCTATGTTCCGATAGACAAAAACACAACGAGTATTTTGTTCCAGCATGCTCACGAGAGCGCCATATTTTACCGTCCGCGCAGCGTTGACCTGAACGACTTCTGGTTTGAACTCTCTTAATAGGGAACGGATCCGTTTCAGGATTTTTGGATTCCATCCGGGAACTCTTTCCGTAAAATGATTCTGATCTTCACCGATCAAGACATCGCTGCTTCTTAAAGATAGTGTCGCAGCATCGGTAGCCGAATATAAATAGACCTCTCTTACCTGATGTCCTTCTCTTAGAAATCGTTCGGACAATTGGTAAGCAAACATTTCGGCGCCCCTTAATTGAGGCTTTTGAACGATCTGAAGAATCTTCATTTACGCGCTTGTAGGTAGCGACTTTTAGTCGCTACATGCTGAAATTACGAAGCGATTTGTTTTATAGCTTGAGGACCAGGAAGTATCCGGTCAGTTTGAGGTTCAACACGCTTCAGCTGCCTTGTTATGGGAATGGCATGCAGCCAGATGATCAGAAGCGGCATGACATGAATTCGTTGGCGAGCGATGATCCCAAGATTTCCGATCGCCATCCCAAGCATCACAACGTACAGAATTGTCAATGGTACAACAAAGCGCAATAAGCGGTTCGATCGCCAGGCGCGAATTAGCTTCCACACCCTTCGCCGCTTTGCGATAACAGCGGACCAGAAAAAAATCATTTCTGCGGATGCAGCAGCAGCAAGAAAGCTTCCCGCTTCCCAGGGAAAAGGGCGAAACAGGATATTGACAATCGCCAGCGGAATCGCCCCTGGTCCCGTTGGTGTTCCGATGGCGCTCCCACCTTCACTCGTGCGCTCTGAAATAGTATCGACATAACTTCTTAACTCTCCAAAATCTCCGGCTTCAATGCCCAGGTTTGAAAAACCCTGTCTGAGGACCAAAACCAGCAATATCATTATCAGCATTCCTTGCATAAAGTGGCCCGTACCCCATTTTTTGGCGGGGGACAACCAGTGAGCCACGGCAACTGAGACAACCATAACACCCGCTACGTGCGGACGGATCATTCCAGCCAAACCAAGACCTAAAATAAATGAAAGCCATCCAATCCTGTTTCCTTTTGATGTGTAGCCATAAACAACCAGGCCGGTAGCAAGCAGAATCAAAGCATCCTTTCCCAGGCTGCTTGGCCAAAAGCATAAGGAAGGAAAGAATAATAGCCATCCCAGATAGCCTTTCATACTCGAGTCAGGAAAGTTTTTTTGAAAAGCCTTTGCAAAAAATAACAAACCACAGAACGCTAGAATCGAAAAGAAAAGGAAACCTCCGTGTTTTGTGGGACCGATCACAGCCATAACAAATCCCGTAATCAACATAACGGTTTGGGTACCCCACCACTGACCGCTTCCCCATAATGGCGCATCGAAGAAAGAAAAATCGAATTGCCAGATCATACTCGAGTAGTACAGCCCGGCCTTATAATATCTACCCGCATCTCCACCACTGTAGTAACCGTACAAAACCCAGTACCGGACAATGCTCCCCACGACTCGCATCAGTATTCCCGCAATCAGTAACTTTCCAACTAACTTTGGAAAACGCCCGGCAATGGGGCCAACGGTGAGCAGGAAGCCAAATACAAAAACTAGAAAGAAACCGAACCAGTCATAACTCATAAAGCTTCAAATCCCTTCCGAATTAGATTACTCTTTCGAGATCTCCAAGCGTCAAAGCCCATGAATCAATGGATGCAGGGTCAGGACTGATTGCATGGAGCGGTCGCACCGCAAGCACGGATCGGCCACGACGAATTACAGGGCCACGGACAAGTTTCATCGCGCCCTTTCCGGTAGCAACGAAAATGAAGGGACACCTTTGGCTTTTTGCCACACTGTGAACAAGTATCGCTCGTTCAGATCGGGTGCCCAATAGTTCCTGGATCACAAGAAGTCGAATTCCACTCCGTACCACTACTCGATAAATGATTGCATTTGCTGATTCTGCTTGTTGCAATCGTGCCGTGCCGTAGGCAATTCCAGACTTCTTGCTGTAGCGCCAACGTATCGTTTCGGCATTGCGTATAGTTACGAATCGATCGATCGGAGATGAATAATGGTCAAATAAATCAAATACATCTTCGTTTTCTTCAATTCTTCCCGTACGAGCAGGTAAGACGGGTTGAAAACCGTGCCGAACGGGTGAAAGTATTTGCCAATCCATGGAAACATAACCGGGAGCGCTATTCGCGTTTGGAGTTGTAAAGACAAATTGCGCCTCGACGCTTTGAGCAGCCGAATCCACAGCATGTTCTGTTAAACGGCGGAATACTCCTCGCAACCTTGCACGGGGCAGCGTTACTGCATCAACGGTTCGAAAAGCCTGGATCCGCTTATCAGAGACCTGGAAACACCAGCGCATCATTAACCGGACTCCAATGATGCCCCTATCATCCAGCGCAACCCATCCCAGTGAAGGGCCGATTGGATTTTCAAAATGTTTCCATCTAAACCATTCCTCATTGCGAGCAGGTACCAAAACCTCGTTCAGAGCACTCAGTATCTGTTCGCTGTTCACTTCGCGCATCGGGACGATCGAAAACTGGGCCTGTGAACTTGTCGTTTGCGTCATTTCCTGGTAGCTGCAGTCTGACGAAACAACTGAATCATACTGGAAGCGGATCGATCTAATGTAAATCGTTCTTCAAATATTTCTCTGCTGCGTTTTCCGAATGTGATGCATTTATTTCGATCCTCCAGAAGTGTCTCGAGTGCCTGAGCAAATTCGATTGCCGATCCTGGCTGTACCAGCAGCGCATTGCCACCGGGCTCCACTACTTCAAGAACCGCGGGAATGCTGGATGCAACTACGGGAAGTCCTAAAGCCATTGCTTCGATTACGGCGCCGGGCAACCCCTCGTACAAGGAAGGAAAGGCAAAGACATCTGCCGCTGCAAGAATTTCAGGTATATCGGAACGATAACCGAGGAAGCGAACTCTGCCATTCAATCCAAGCTTTTCGCTCAGTTGCGAAAGCTCACTGGAAAGAACTCCTGACCTTCCAGCAATGAGAAGTACTAATCGCGGGTGTTTGGGAAGTAAATGGGCGATCGCGTCCAACAGATATTTCTGTCCTTTTTGGTATTCGAGTCGCCCAATGTTAACAATGATTTCGTCATTTTCGTCGAGACCCAAAGCAGTTCGAGCAAGCATCGAGCGTTCCTTTCCCGGATAACCGAGTCGATCAGGATCGCGTCCTCTCTCCACTACGGTAATTCTTTCCGGCCGGATTCCGAGAGTCGTAACTGCAGACTCTTTCGCCGCTTTCGAAACGGCGTGAAAATGCGTTGTACAGCACCGCGCAGTCCACGAATCAACCCATCTCACTATTCGAAGTCGCCTGGCCTTAATGTTTGGATCCTTAAATCGGATGGCTTCATACGGCGTATTCACAAGACTACTTAGAATTGGAACGCCCCTTCCAGACAGGCGTCCCAGAATATTGGATGCAAATAAAGTCGTGTGAATCAGATCAGGTTTTTCTGCTAAGATGATCTTCCGAAGTTCTCGCAATCGCGACAACCATCCTTTCCCCTTCAGGATTCGGACATCGAATCCAAGTTTCTCAACCTCTTTTTGAACTCCTTCTTCCCGTTGGCGGAGACAAACGATAATGCAGGAAATACTCGCTCGTTCAAGATAGGGGAGTAGCTCGGCTAGAGATCTTTCCGACCCGCTGCGACCAAGACTGTCGATCACGAAAAGGATTTTCAGAGGCACCATCACATGCCGACAGCAATTCTGGCCCGGTGAATTGCAGGATGGAGACCGCTCAAAATGATACGAAATCGATCCATTCGAGTAGTGGAATTAACCCGTACCCGCGAAATCTGAAGTGGTTCTTCGGGAGGCCAGGAACTGATACGATGATCAAACAAAAATGCTGCTTCGTATCCCAGCGTTTTTAATAACGGAACAGCTCTTTCATCAGAATCACCATTTGGAAAAGCGAACGATTTCGGTGCATGACCAAGAGCTTCGGTCAGTATTTCATGCGAACGATACATCTCATGTGAGATTTTCTCAGTCGAACAACGCGGAAAGCAGGGATGCGTATGTGAATGATTTCCGATGGAGATGCCAGAGGATTCAAGAAGTGGAAGTTCACGGCTGTTCAGTTGTGGGAGCGGTTTGCATTCCTTTCCCGAAGTTCGTTGAAGATCCTCGATTGCTTTCAACCTCTGATCATCCGGAGCTCTTTTTAGCAATCGAACCAGATCCTCGGGATTCTTGCATGGAAACTCAGTCAAGCTTCCTCCCTTGCGAACTAGCTCTTTTACTTGATCCCACCACGGAGCAGTTTCAGTGTCAATCAAACCGGAAACAATAAAGCCTACTCCAGGAACTCCTCTTTTTTTTAGAATCGGTCTGCATAAATCCAACAGGGTTCTGTCCCCATCGTCAAAGGTCAAAAGAACAGCTTTCTCCGGTAATCCGCGCCCACCGGCCATTGCTCTTAGAACATCGTCCAGGCTAACCGGATGCATTGTTTGAACAAGGTAATGAATGTGCTGTTCAAACTGGTTCGGATCGTCAATGGCATGGTAGGCAAGTACAACAAATCTTCGACTGGCTCGCCATAGAAAAAGCGGCTGAGCAGGTGAACGATATAGAATTGCATCAAGAAAGGTTCCTATTTTTTGATTCATTATTTTATGCAGGAAGCTCTTCCCGCAGAGAATCGGATTCTTTTGGCCGCGCGATAACCGTACGGCCCATGCGGCCTCGATATCCATCAAGCACTGCGAGCAATTGCAGGCGGCTAAAAGCTGCGCCATAAGGAATTCCCCGAAACCAGGAAAAAAGTGTTCTGGCAATCGCTTTCATGGTTTCACGCCGCGCCAGATCCGGTCGCGAAAAAGTTTTGCGCATCATGAAAATGTAGTTCCTGGTTCTGTAGTACCGTCTCCAGATTAAGGCCGACGGATATTTAGAAATCCAACTACGGGTCCGTTTCAATTTCAAACGTCCCTTTTTTTCTCTATGTTTCCACATGAGTTGGCCGTCTACTAGAAATCGAAAGCCTGCTCTTCTAACTCGCAAACAATATTCCGGCTCATACGAACCAAAAAAAAGTCGCGAATCCGGGAGTCCCGCTTCTCGAACAGCTCTGTTCCGTAGGATCAACTGGCTGTTACCTCCAATAGTATCCACCTCCACTATTCCTACCAACTGTTCATCTTTCAGTCTTTCAGACTCTCCTATCTTCCAGTTGAATCGTGCACCAACGGCGCCGATACCCGCAACATCGTCTTCTACATTCTCAGCGATTGTCATGAGACGCTCAAAAATATCAGGGAATTCGGGAGGATCATCTTCATCGCCCCAGTAAATCCACTCATATCCCTGGGCCACGAGACGAGTGAGCGCGTACGCAGAAGCTCCGGCCGGACCGACATTCTGCTCCATTGCCTGATAGATCACATTTCTATTGGAGTAATTCTGAACAATCTTTTCTGTCTCTCTCGAATTACCGTTGTCAACCACCAGTAATAGATCCGGAGGGCGTGTTTGTTGCAGTATTTGATGGATCGTTTCGCGAAGGATCTCTGGACGGTTGAAACTAATAAGGAACGCGGCCAGCTTCATTTGATGGAGGGTTTATGCAAAACCGCATTGATACAATACATGCTTCGCCCGGTTCGTCCACGTGTATTGTGCTACAACTTCACTTGCTGTCTGTCCAAGGCTTTGCTCCAATATGGAATCGTTCTGAAGCCGCTTCAAAGCGTCGATCCAAAGTTCCGGCTGATTGTAAGGTAACAGTAACGCATTGCTTCCATTTGTGAGAACTTCTTTGAGGATCGGTAGATTTGATGCCAGAATTGGTCGCCCCGCAGCCATGTATTCAAACATTTTCATAGGAGACGTAAACGACGCAATGTCTCCTCCTCCAGATGCTTCTACCCGGTCCCCGTATGGCATCAAAAGCACATTGGCAGCCTGAAGAAACGCGAATACATCGGCAGGCGGCTTAAATCCAAGCAACTTCAGATTTGTTAAATTATCCAACTTCCGCCGATAATGGGAAAGCTCCGTCTCACGGCCGCCTACAATAATGAAGAGATGATCTGGAAGTTTAGCGGCGATTTGAAAGATCAAATCGATTCCCCTTCCGGGATAAAGATGACCTGCATACACGACTACACGCCGTTCTGATTCTGAGAGATTGATCCGATTGCGAGCTTCCGGGATTGAAAGTTTCTGATTCACCCAACCTTCGTCCACACCGTCTGGCGCCACAATGATTGTTAGATGATTTGGCAGACTCGCGCGCAATTGATTTGCCATCATATGAGTGACCATAACTAGGGCCATGGTTCTCTTGCTGGTAACTATCTGCCGGAACAGGGCGTTCCGTTTTGGATTTGTGATTGGCTGATGTAACTCCAGAATCGTTGCTACGCGGAATAACTTCGTCAAACCCCATGCGGCAGATAAGCTGCGCGAATGAATTAAATTTGGCTTGCCGGTTACGGCGACGAGAGGCATAACAACTGTACGATGAAGAAAATCAAGTGGCTTCCAGCGTGGAATTGGAACCTTTCGTATCGCAAAATTACTATAAACACCATAAAACGAATAAGGATCTGCAACTCCCTGTTCGATACCCACCTTCCAGTCTGGTACCAAAAGGGTCACTTTGTGACCGAGATCAGCGTAGGCCTGACACATCCTCATAACATGGATACTATTTGCGTTGCGGGAGGGAACCCTGGAATTACTAACGTACCAGATATTCATCTCTGATTTATCTGCAGTCGGTTCGGAACTTCAAAGCTGCAGTCGAGGTCGTTATCAAGTGAAGGCGATCCTATGCAACATCGGCAAAAACGTCCTCCTTACGGCGGAAATAAATTGCACCCGAGAAGGCAATCAGGGATGCGCTGATTGTGCCGATTACGATCAAATCCCACGGCATGGAAGTCCTGCCGAGCAGAGCAGATCGAAATCCTTCAATGACACCGGCTATGGGGTACAACCCGTAAAGGAGCCGATATTTATCCGGTATCAGCGAAGCGGGCCAGACAACGGGAGCTGCATACATCAAAAGTTGTGTGACAAAGGGAGCAGCATGTTTGATATCACGGTACTGAATGGATAATGCGGACAGCCACATACCCACTCCAGAAGCTGTGAGGACCATCAAAATAAGAAGAAAAGGCAAAAACAAAATATTTATGTTCGGCATAGTTCCGTACCATGCCATCATTCCGCCGAGCATGATAGAGGCAATAGCGAAATCAAGCAGCTTTGCTAGGACCGGGGTCATCGGAATAATAAGTCTCGGAAAGTACACCTTCGTGAATAATTTGGAATCAGTGAGAAGGCTCATGGTGGATGCAGTCATGGCTGAGGAGAAGTAGGTCCACGGAAGAAGTGCCACGTAAGAAAAAATCGGGTAAGGAATACCATCCGTTGGAACTTTCACCATGCGTCCGAACACGAGAGAAAAAAGGACCATGCTGAAAAGGGGCCGGATGATGGCCCAGGCAAATCCTAAAATTGTTTGCTTATAGACAACGGTGATATCTCGTAAAACGAGAAAATAAAACACATCTTTGTAGAGCCACAATTCCTTCCAGTCTATTAACCAGGAATCCTTCTTGGATTCAATGATTATTTTTGGAAGGTCCTTCTCCGGTGGTTTAGATTTCGACTGATCTGTGTCCTCCACAGAACTCGGAGGGTAATCAGCTATTTTTTGACCTGACATATTGTTTTATTTTTCTTCATACGCATAATGCCGGTTGACGCTTCCCGCTATCTTTTCGAAAATCTCTAAATTCTCCGCGCTCAACTCATCTTTCCATTTTAAGTCCAGCTTTATTCCAAGCCCCAGCGACTGATTCAGGTCTGAATCCTTCCTATGCGATGAACCTTCAATAGAGTCCCGTGCCATATGTTTTTGATACCTGACAATGGGGCTTCTCGCCCTGGAATTACTTTGAAGGACATGATGCTCATGCTTCCAGTATTCGAGCATCCCAGGCTCATAATCAATTCTAAGAAAGGCGCATAGTGAGGAAAGAATCCTTTCGGAATCGGTGGCGAGCGACTCGTAAGAAACACGAATCCGCATGTCTGACCGAAAATCACGAAAGAATTCTTCCATCTTCTCAGTGAGCGTTACCCAACCTCTCACTGCGTCATGTATATCTTTTTCAGGATACTTCCGAAGGTACGAATTGACTACCGCTCGGCCATCACGACAGATATATATCAAAATCGGATCCTGATCCCTCCAATGCCAGAAGGGAAGCAACTGTCTCCGGATCCAGGATATGCTTTTGCTCGAATCTATTAGAACGCTGGCGCCAGTCCATTGAAAAAGATCCCTGTAGATATTGCGACGAATGCTTCCGAAGCGGCTGTAAACTTTATCAACGATTTGCGAGCTTCCGGAATTACCCCAGCCGAAGTAAGACTCCAATATCGAAATGGAAACCCTGTTCGTCCAGAACACACAATTTTCGCCACAGATCTTGCAAATTGCGGTCTGGAGCTTGCCATTTTTGACCATTTTGCAGAGAGTGGAAAACTCACCTAATGAGAATCCGCGAGAGTGACTCCCCAGAGTCAGATCTAATAGGGTAGAACCGGAATGTCCGCTTCCCATAACAAAAATTACTTTTCTTGTGACCTTTTCGTCCGGTTTGGATTCATTCATAGGGGATCTAGATATCATAGATATACGCTTGATTCACTTTTCCCGCTATCGACTCAAAGATCTCCAACTGGTCCCGGCTGAGCTCGTGTTGCCAGCGAAGATCGAGTCGGATCTGGAACCCTAGACGTTCATAAAAGGAAGGTTCAAGTCCTATGGATTTTTGGGTCCTTTCCGTCGGCTGTTCGCCTTTTTTATTTTGATACTTCAGCACAAGTGAATAAGTTCCGGCATTCCCATTCACCGGATGATGTTCGTGTTTCCAGTATTTCAACATTTCTGGATGATAAGAAAGGTTCAGCGATTGGCAGAGATGTCTGATCACATCTTCGGGATTTGTTACGAGCTTTTCATAGGAAATCTTTATCCTGCTTTCCTCTGGAAAGGATTCGAAATAACGTTCCATCATCAAAACTTTTTTCGCCCAGTTCCGGGCCGCAACGGCCATGCTGTCGCTAGGATATTTTCGGAGATAGGAATTCACAACGGCTCGGCCGTCCCGGCAAACATAGATCAAGAATGGTTTCATGTTCCGCCAATACCAAAAAGGCCTCAATTGCCGGCGAATCCACGGGATTTTTTTACTGGAGTCTACCAGGAGATCCGCATCAGTCCAATCAAACAGATGCTTATAAATATTGCAACGGAAACTACCAAGGTAGGTGTATAAAGAGAACAATTTTCTATTTTTTCCGTCCCCCCACCTAAAGTATTTTTGTATCAATTCTAAAGATGCCTGTTTATACCAGAATGGACATTTCGTTCCGCACAAACTGCAGATTCCAGAAGGGTCTTTGAGTTTCTCAGGAAAATACCAAAATTCACCAAGAGAGAAAGCACGGGGATGGCTGCTTAAAATGAGATCCAGTAGCGTCGATCCAGAATGACCGATTCCCATAACGAAGGCAACTTTGCGATGGTGCACTTAAAGCGCCTCAAAACTTTGAGTTTTCATTGGCTTATCGCCTGATCTTCGAAGTTGTTCGTACAACCTTCCCAGACCAGCGAGCCGCCATACTATATGCTCATAAAGGTAGCTGCGATAGTAAGGGTATCTGGAACGATCACGGAAGAGAAAACCACCGGCAGCTTGAGCACAGCAAAGGAGCAATATTTTGAGACCCTTGAGTATCACAACCGGCAGAACATCGCCAGGAGCGCCCTTCATTTCCAGATAGCGCGAACGACCCTTTCCAATTGCGGATCGAATTTCCCAGGATAAAGTCATTTTTTCCGGACGGACCAGATGATATACGAACAACTCCGGGGTGTAATAAGTTTTTGCTTCCGGCATCCGGTTTCGAATTCGCCGCTGCAGCTCTCCGTCCTCCCCATAAGCGACCGTCTTTCCTGTCATACCAAGGCTTGTGTTAAACCCATTGAATTTTGCCAGAAGATCACGCCGAAAAAACATATTTGGACCTCGCAGGAACTTACGACCATTTAACAGTACTGATTCAGTGGACAGCTCAGAAGAGGCATAACTGTCCTTAAACCATAGTGGCTTCGCTGAATTATAAAATGCATAGTAAGGTCCGCCAAACATTTCGGGATTTTGTTTGCGGATGATCTCTTTCGCTACGGCCAGCCATTCCCGTGGAAGCTTGCAGTCATCATCCGTATACGCTACATATTCTCCGCGAGCTTCTTGCCATCCCCGATTGCGGGCATGAGATAGTCCTTGACTTACTTCGACAAAATAGCGCACGTTCGAATAGGTGCGCATTGTTCTTTTGACAACTTCTGCAGTTGCGTCTGTGGAGTTGTTATCAATCACAAGGATTTCGTACTCATCTTGAGGGAGGCTTTGATTGCATGCAGTCTCCAATACAGTCGCTAATAGTTCAGCCCTGTTGAATGTGCAAATTGCTACGGAGATTATCGGCAATACCATGTCACCTCGCCGACCTTGCACGCCACAGAAGCCAGGGAATAGCGAGTCGCGCGCTGACTGCTCTTAATCCTTCCGCAGGAACGGAAAGTAGATTGCTGAACTGGCCTTTTAACACGGCTCCACCGCTCTTTCTTAAAACAGTGAGAAGATCGCGGGAAAGCAATCGGATTTCATATCCCAGAAATCTGAACCAGTCACCGGTTTTTTCGGGACGAAAATGTTTCAGACAAAGATACAAGCGAACCAGCTGTGGGCCATGGAAGAAATGCCTACCCTTCAAATGAACGCCGGTGTAATGATGTTCCGATATTGCTCGGGGCTCAAATGAGATTTTAAAACCATTCTTCCGTAAGCGTACCTGCAAGTCTATTTCTGCCATCACGTTGAAAAAAGGATCGTAGCCTCCAACACTCACAACGCTCTTCTTTCGAAAGGCCAGGTTCATATTTCCGAAGAATTCGGCATCTTTGGGATCTTCGACAAAAACGAGCCTTCCATTCCGGCTCAGCTTGGATCTTCCCTTATAGCGCTTGGCATCGCCATAACCATCCTTATCAGGAAATCCAATGTTAATCACCTGCCCACCTAACAAATGTACATCCGGCTCCTGATTGAAGCGTTCCACAAAACAGCTCAACCAATCGCTAGCCGGAACGCAATCGTCGTCACAAAACGCTATAATTTCTCCCTGCGCCGATTCCACACCTCTGCGCCGGCAGTAACCGATCCCAAACCGGGAAGGACTGAAAACACGTTTCGCGCCATACTGCTCTATAACGCTCGTAGTATTATCTTTTGAGTCATTATCCACCACCAGAATCTCATAGTTGGGATAATCCAATTTTTGCAAGGCTCGCAACGCCCTCTCCAATGAATCGGCACGGTTGCGAGTTACCACAATTACGGACGCTCTGGGATTATCCTTTTTGATACCATTCTGCAAGCTGGATGTCTCCGGTGTAGTACTCATACTTTGTGTGCTACAAGATAATATCCACTGGTGATGATTTCCGTTTCGCTGGATTTGCGTTTGATATCCCCGTATTGTCTGGTAACCAGCACGTCCAGGATGGAAACAAATCGCGCCAGAAGAAGACAAGAATAAGAGATAAGCTTAGAGCCACGGAAGTCAGATTGATACGCCATCCTTTGAAAAAGGACACCAATTCCTTCAAACGGATTTGTTTCAGGCCTAATTTCAATCTCTCCCCATTTCCGGAAGAGATGCGCCAGGCCATATTTTGTAAAACGATAAAAATCCAAAGGTGCTTCATGAATCGGAAAGACAAACCTTGTTGTCAGAATAACTTTACCCCCCGGCCGCAGGACTCTCTCGATCTCATCAATCACTTGTTGGGGGTCGTGAACATGCTCCAGCATCTCGGTTGTTAGAATCATGGAGAATGAGGAAGAAGAAAAAGGGAGATGATGCGCGTCTCCAACAATATTCACTCCTTCCTGCATAGAATGATCCAGTCCTATCCGATTAGGAAAATAGCGTGAATAGCGTGAGTCGCCACAACCCAAATCCAGCACACACTCGTTCGTTCTATGATCTGACATAAAGGAATCGAGATGACTGCGCACAATCTTGCGCCTCAGCCGACGCTTTAAACTTTTCACAGGGTTTAACATTTTCAATCGTCTAAGTGAATTTCTTGCTTGTTAGGAACAGCCATTCGATTCTTTCGGCTTTCCCTTCGTCAATCAAGTTCAACACCCGCTGCGTGTCGGCCTGGCTGTTCAGAAAGTGTGATACAACGGGTGCCAGACGTTTTTGAACAATCGATTGAAATTCATGCGTATCCTTGAACAATCTCATGATTTTGGGTTTTTTTCCCGGATCTGTGAAATCATTCAGCTGGATGAGCAGATCAGCATCTGCAAGGACTGAGACTGCATCCTCCGTAAAGATCTCCAACTCAGAGCTATCCGAATTGAAAAACAACAAAGATCTCCCTGTGAGTTCTTCATTCATCAACATGTGGGAATCATACCTTTCAGGATGGAGAAATACGCGGTCGGCCACCTGATTGGAGTTTGCATTCGCGCGAGCAAATTCCAGAGCAACCGTATTCAGTTCATATCCAAAAATTCTCGCATTTGGAATGAGTCGCGCAAATCCGGTTGTGTAGTAACCATCTCGGCTTCCGATGATTATGATCTTCTCATAATTGTTATCCAAGAAATGCCAGATCAGTTCGTGCAAAGCTTCTTCGTAACAACCGATCAGTTTAGCAAATAGTTTGGAACGGCGCGTTCGCGTGGTGAAGAACTTCATCCCCCGGAAAGGACCAAGCTGGACTGTCCTTTTTTGATACAACCGGAGTCCCACCATCCCGAAATCCCTCCAGATCGAAACCGCTCGCGGCGTCAGTTTTGAAAAGCGGCCTTTTCTTATATCTTTTTTCTTTCGCTTCAATAAAAAGGAGTCCCTCCAGGATTGATTCCAGCGGTGAATTGCATATGTATCGGCAGTTAAGCAATCTTCAGAAAATTCTTCGTTCCATTTGTACGGATAGAAGAAATCGGCCCTGAAGAGGGAAACTCCATCCAGATCCTGGTTACCATAGAATGCCAATCCTTTCTTCTTCAAGAGGGTTGTGATCAGGCCTGGAGCGGACAGGTGTGCCGGCTCTTCCCCAGTGAAATTAGCAAGCAGGTAAGCCTTGCATTCCCCAACAAAGGGGTCTTTGGGTAGTGCTCCGAAAACAGCGTTGTTGACGACCAGTCGTTTTTCTTCAGACTTGCTTTCAAAGCCAAGGAAGCATTTCTTGTCCAGGAAATCGTCAAATCTCTTCAGCACTTCGACATCCGTGTCGAGATAGATTCCTCCATGAAGAAAAATTGCGTGCAGTCTTGCAAAATTGGACATGTTTGCCCAGTGCCGGTGTAACTTTGCTGTTCGCATGTAGGGAATGTCCATTGGACTATTGCTTTCATCCCATAACTTAAACTCAAAATCAGGCATCACCTCCTTCCACCCCTCGATATAACGAGCCTGATCGGGAGGGATACTTGAATTTCCAAACCAGCAATAGTGAATAATTTTCGGAATCATTGGATGAAAAGGTACGGTCGTGTTAGGTGAAAACCAGGAGCGTCGGGAAAGTTGCGGCGGGCACCAGGCTGTCTTAAGTCGATCAAAACCTGGTGTTCGAAGCTTTGGTTTGCGAGAAAAGTGGTCGAAACTTCGTCGTGCTCACTTCAAGTATCGCAACAACCCCGATACTCAGACGCGGATCCACGACCTATATCAAAATGTATAACTCAATAAAGCTCCGCTCTCTCAGTTACATACAGAATTGGTCATATCCGGTACGCCAACTCTACTTAAAATCAATCTTTATAATACCATACGGTTTTTTGGATTCGGGCATCGAGCCGAATCAGCAATATTGTTCCTGCTATTGTTGTCGTACTAAGAATCTTGTTCTTCCTTGGAGTTTGTAATCACTTCAAACGCCGTCAATGGTAGAATATGAAGTTTTCAAGGAAAGAATTTATCATGTCCGATTGTGCCATTCTGGTTGAAAATATTAGCAAACTTTACCGTATCGGGTTGAAAGAAAAACTACACGATACGTTCGGCTCAGCAGTGCTGTCCTGGATTAAATCTCCTATCTCTAATTTCAAAACCCTTCGTAGTTTGAGTCACTTTCATGACAGAGATTCTGATGACGTCCTTTGGGCGTTGCGAAATGTATCTTTCGACGTTAAACACGGCGAAGTGGTTGGAATCATAGGAAGAAACGGCGCGGGAAAGAGCACTTTACTGAGAATCATCTCCCGGATTACCAGACCAACATCAGGAAGGGCGATTCTGGAAGGCAGGGTTGCAAGCCTCCTTGAAGTGGGTACAGGGTTTCATTTGGAGCTTACAGGACGTGAGAATGTCTATCTGAATGCGACAATCCTCGGAATGGCTAAGAAGGAAGTCGACCGAAAATTTGATGAGATCGTTCAATTTTCCGGGATTGAAAAATTTATTGATACGCCTTTTAAACACTATTCTTCAGGTATGAAGGTCAGATTAGGATTTTCAGTTGCCGCTCATCTTGAGGCGGAAATCTTATTGGTGGATGAGGTCTTAGCAGTTGGTGATCTTGCTTTTCAGAAAAAATGCATCGGGACAATGCAAAGGATTTCATCGGAAGGGCGAACGGTTCTTTTTGTTAGCCATGATATGGCGGCAGTTGAGCGATTGTGTCAGAAGTGCATTTTGCTTGAACAAGGACAGGTGAGTCACACTGGCCCAACCGCAGACGTTATTTCCAGCTACGTTGGCCTGGATAACAAAGCCACGCTTGAGTGGATTCGGAGTGAGCCACCGCCCGATCACTCTTACATTGAACGCGTTACAATGATTGACTATGATGGCGTCCCGTTAACGAGAGTCTCGAGCTCAGACAACGTTGGAGTAGAAATCCAATGTATCGTTCCTAAGTATGATGCCGGGCAGAAGTTGCGCATTGCCGTAGCTGACTCACATGACAGCCCAATATTTGTGACGGCTCCGATTGATCACCAGGTACCCTATCCTGCAGATCCCGGACTCTATCGTTACCGAGTATTTTTTCCAAAGGCGATTTTCATGCCCAGAAGGTATGTAATCTCGGTCTCTCTATGGTCTTCCCGAGTATGGTCGGATGTTGTTTCCCGAGCTCTGATTGTCGATATAGAGGCGGGTGCTTCCATTACCAATGTGGAAGGGAAAGCTCGAAGGGGATTGGTGCAACTGTTGTGTCAATGGGAATGTTCGTCGGATAAATTTGTAGAAATGAATTAGGAACATGAATGAGCGAATGGATGCCGGCCCCATCTTTATAGTGGGCAGCGCTCGTTCCGGAACGACATTGCTCCGACTGATGTTGACTTCTCACCCGGATATCTGCATTCCCCCGGAGAGTCCTTTTTTGGTAAGGTTGCGAAAGAAATATTCAAAGTTCAAAGATCTCACATCCGAAATAGATTCGTTTGTAGAAGATCTATTCAGCGAAGTCAAGTTCAATACGGAATGGCAATTAGAAAAGGAATGCGTCCGTGCGAATCTTAGAAAGATATCGCCTCTCAATTATCATGCAGCAGCTTCAACAGTCTATTGGACGTACCTTGATACGTTTTTCCCAAATGCGCGAATTTGGGGTGACAAAAATCCTGCTTATTTGCGTCATATTGATACTATTTTGGAAGACTTTCCCACAGCGAAGTTCATTCATATCATCCGCGATATTCGATCGATTTATGCATCTCTTGTCGCGATTCACGAGGATGAGGTATCACGACCTTATTGGAGCAAAATGCATTCACCCCTTCCCTTTGCAACTCAGCAATGGCACCTCGCATACGAAGTATTCGAAAAAACGAAAGCCAATCCTCATGTTTATACTCTTTTTTACGAGCGACTCGTGTCCGATCCGGAACAAGTGTTGAATGCGTTATGTCGCTGGCTTGGTATCGCTTTTCATGAATCGATGCTTGAGTTCTATCGGTTCAACAAGGAAAAACAACTCGTTGCCGATTTCGTTTTGAAATGGGAACAGAAAACTCTGGAGGCAGTCGACGAAAGTCGCGTGAACAACTGGAGAAATGAATTAGATGCTGCCCAAATTCACGCTATCGAAACGCTCAACAGACAAAGAATGCTGGAGATGGGCTATAAGCCCGTGACACGGCGAGTGAGTCTGAGGGCATTGAGTCAAATATTTTTGGAATACTCACCTATACTAAAAAAGGAATGGAAGAAATATTTTATGCGATATTTATTTCATTCCTGGTGGAAGCCTAAAAGATGATCATCCAATGTTCTTCGATGCATCATTTTGTTAATTGTGATCTAAAGCCACAGTCACGATCCGGGTGCTGTTGACTGGGAAAGGAGCAATCGGTATATCGATGGGGTTACTCAGTAGTCTTGTAAGGCGTTACGATACGAAAGCTGTTCTGAAGAGAATAGATATGAATGAGTTTATGAAACTAAGATCGAAACACCGGGGTACTCTGTTTGAGAAGAGCAAACACTGGAATATTACAGAACGAATGGAAATTGCAGTTAGTCACGCGCGAATACTCGGATTGCACAGAGCGTCCCCTAAACGTGTTTTAGATCTTGGAGCTGGTTGCGGTTATTTCGCTTACGTCTGTAATTATTATGGTCATGAGGCAACAGGAGTCGACGTTCAACGTACCTATGTACCATGATATTAGATCTCTTCTTGGCGTCAATTTTTACGAATACCGGATACAGGCAAATGAGCCTTTGCCGGATTTTGGTTTCTGAATTATGACCTAGTAACCGGACTTCTCGTTTTTTTTACCAACCCTAAGAAGGAAAGTATGTGGGGAGTGGATGAATGGTTTTTCTTTTCTCGAGATTTAGCAAAGAATCATTTAACAGAAGGCGGAAGCGCAGTAAAAAACAAATATGATATGTATTACGATGAAAAACTTCGGAATTTCTTCGTTACCCATGGTGCAGAGGTCCACAAATCAAAAATCCATTTGCAAACCTGTCGGCTTTCAAGTCAATGAGTCTTCTGAAACATAGGAATGAATGAAACACCCCATCGTAGACTTTTTGGGTATTGGCGTACAAAGGGCCGGCACCACCTGGCTTTGGAGGAAACTACGACAGCATCCCGCGATCTGGATGCCGCCAATTAAAGAGCTCCACTACTTCAGTCGCGCGACAACATATCCGTCTCCTAGCCATCTCTCGGAGAAGTATCTTAGAGACCGTCTATTTGGAAAAGAGATTTATCACAAGCATTTCCGGACATTGATGTGGGGACATATCGGCAGGTCGATCAAGCGGCACAGCGTGCGGAGGTTGCGGTGGATGAGCCGATACTATTTCGGCACCTACGACGATAACTGGTATCGCTCCCTCTTTAAAGAGGGGGAAGGCCTAGTCAAGGGAGAGATCACGCCATCTTACTCCATTCTTCAGGCCGAAGATGTCGCACACATCAAGATGCTGTTCCCATCCCTGAAGATCATCCTCCTGTTGCGGAACCCCATTGACCGTGCCTGGTCTCAGATTCGCTTCGACTGGACGCGCGAACGCTTTCGGGACATCGACGACCTGGATCAGATCAAAGCCTTTATTGACAGCCCCAAACAGTCTCTCCGCGGCGACTACGTTCGAATGATCGACGTCTGGTCTTCCGTCTTTTCCGAAGCGCAATTGTTTATCGGGTTCTATGATGAGCTTGTCGGGAATCCGCAGAAGCTCTTGTCTGACGTGTTCGATTTTCTGGGTGTTCAGCCGATAACGACTCCCGAGAGAAAGTTGAGCGAGAAGGTCAACTTCTCAGAGTCGATCGAGGTGCCGATGGAGATCAGGGGCTTATCTGTCGGAAAAGTACCATCCGGAGATCAAGAAGCTCAGTGAACTTGTTGGAAGATACGCGATCGATTGGCTCAGAGAGGCTGAACGTTGGCTTGGTTCAATGAGCAGTGATCCAAGGTAACATTCGACAACTTCTGACTTCTGTTGTGGCATTCAGCGACCTATTGAGAGTCTTGTTCCATTCATGCCACGCCATGATGAAGATTGAACCATGAAACAGACAAAACTTTGTTTGAGTGTAGCCGGTATTGTTCTTCTTTTTACAATTTGTTCGGTGCTTTTTGTGAACGGATACCGCTTCGGATCAGGTGATCACGCGACCGTTATCCCCTTCGTAAAGGACATTGCGCATCCGGAGTTGTATCCTAACGATCTTCATGTTGAGCAGCGCACATACTACTACACGTTTTTATGGTACGGAGTTGCCTGGCTCTGGAAAGCAGTGAGAATGCAACTTTCCAGCCTCTTTTTCGGTTTGTACTTCGTCAATCTGTTTTTGATTTTTCTCGCCACTTATTTGATTGCGCATGCATTATTTCAACGACATGATGTGGCTTGTCTGAGCTTATTTCTGTTGCTTTTTTACCGTGGGTATTTAGCAGATACTCCAGTTCTGGAGAATATTCTTATAACGCGGACCGCTTGTACCGCTGTGGTCCTTTTTGCGTTTTATGCATTCCTACGGAAACGATATTTGATTACGGCCTGTCTGCTTGGCATTGCTTTTAATGTCCATCCGCTGACTGCCTGTTACGCGCTGTTCATGATTGCTGCGGCCACGATTGCTCTCTTTTCGGATATCCGCTACGCAACGCTGTTCAAGAGCATTCTGGTTTTCCTCTGTGTTTCTTCGCCCGTAATCGTCTGGAAGATCCTGTATTCACCCGAATCTTCCAGATTGTTCTATGCTGATCCGCGGTGGCTTACTGTTCTCCGGCTTCGTGTTCCGAACCATCATTTTCCGTTTTCATGGAATTCACTTTTGTTTTTACAAGCCGCATCCAGACTCGTAGTATTCCCGATTTGCTGGAAGCACAAACCAGAAAACACGCAGCATCGCGCCGTTGTGGCATTTACTGCAGCCACTGTGTTGATGATGGCAGCGGGAACGATTTTCGTGGAATTGTTTCCGGTCTCTATTATCGTGCAGCTTCAACTTTTCAGAAGTTTTTCCTTGCTCGTCTTTTTCATCCTTATGTACTACGCGAACTTTTTCGTGAAAACAATGGTGCAATCCAATTCCACTCTCGAGAAAATCGGAGCCGCTTTACTCTCAGCCGCGCTCTTTTTCGTGTTCACTCCGTTTCTTAGAACCTTTACTTTTCTTGCAATCATTTTTTTGACGCTGGCCTATCTGGTGTATGAACAAATGAGAAACAGACCGCCTCAAACTGCTTTCACAACCGTTGCAATCCTGCTGATTACAATTGTTTTTAGCGTTCCGGCGTTTAAGACGCTGGACTCCAGTTTCTCGATTGAAAACGGGGACAGCCCGAAAATCAAGGTCCAGCAGTGGCTCAAAGAACAAACGGAAACCGATGACCTCCTGATCGTGCCACCTCAGATATGGGGACTTCGAATTGAATCGGAACGACCGGTGTACGCAGACTGGAAGGATGGATACCTTTCGCAGTTGAATCCCGATTATGGATATGAATGGTTGAGACGCATGAAAATTCTTCAATACGATGACAAAACTCAAAAGGAAAAAGGCTTCAAAAGTCTACACGAGAATGACTTCCGCAACATAGCGCGGGAAATGGGACAGGAGGCTTACGTCGTGGCATATTCTGATTCCAGTTTGAATTTCCCCCTGGTTTATGAAAACAAAGGTTTTCGCGTTTACAAGGTAACGCAATGAACAACGCTTCTAAATCCCGTTTATCAGTTCTTGATGTGGGTCTGATATTAAGTATTTCTATTGGTTTTTGGGATGTTCTTTTTTTGTTGGAGCGAGGAAGTCGAACAGGTCAAGTGGTGGCGAGCTTTATTGTTCCTCTGGCTTTAACCACGGCCTTTGTGTTTTTTACTTATGTGTTTGCTTACTATGGTCCAGGACAGATACTCGTACGAATCCTCAAATTGTCAGCGGACGGTGTAAAAGCCTCTTTGGCTATCTTCGTTGGCCCCGTGGCACTGCTGGTTTCATTGCGTTTATCAATTCCCGGTTCTCTCGGTCTCGATCCGTTTCAACTCAGTCTTCCCGTTCTGATTATTGTGATCGCTTCCGTTGCCACGTATTTCGCATCTGAATCCTTTTCGCAAAGGCCAAAGCATCCGCTCAGAATTAGAATCTTTGCTATTACATTCCCATTCTTGATGGCAGAAACGGTTCTTGCAGGTTTATTCATAGAAGGGCGAATGTTTTTTCCGATCGGCTTTCTTTTTTTCTGTTTAACTCTATGGATCTTTCATCGATTGTCCGAAACAAGGTTTCCTCAGTGGTGTCTTTATTTTCTAGCGGCACTCATTTTTATCGTGCCTCTCATAATACGCTTCCAAGGCGATTCTGGGTCTGAAAAAGCTGCGAGGAATGATTCAGTGAAGCACAAAATCCAGCGCATCATTCTGATTACCGTGGACACACTCAGAGCAGATGCTGTGTCCGCTTATAACAACAGGACCCGGGCAACACCGAACATTGACAGGCTGGCGGAAGATGGAATGTTGTTTCAGAATGCGATTTCAGAAGCACCCTGGACTCTTCCCGCTGTCAGTTCCATTATGACAGGAGTTTCCCCGCTGGTTCATCTAACTACTGAAGTAAACTCTCAGTTTCCATCTGGACTTCCAACGTTACCTGAGTACTTGAAAAAGGCTGGCTTCAAGACTGCTGCTATCGGACGGAATCCACATCTCGTCACCAATCACTTCCGGGGATTTCAGTTTTACAATTTTTTCCCAAAATCAAGAATCAGTGGCGTCGGAGGGTATGTATTGCATCGCTTTTTTCCCAAATCCCAACGAACCGACGTCTCAACATCCGAGCTAACTAAAATGGCAAGCGCGTTGATTTCAAATAACCGGAAACAGGATTTTTTTTTGTGGTTGCATTACTTCGATCCACATCTGCCGTATTCTCCGCCGGAGCGTTTCCTTTTGTCGAAGAGCCCTTCATCCCGGATCGGGAAAAAGTGCCAGACGTCGGTTATCAGGGGAACGCGGTCCGGTTTCTTCGTCCCGACAAAAAGCGAAAGAGATTGGATTAAAGAACTCTACTTAGCCGAGGTCCAATATGTTGATGATGAAGTGGGAAAACTAATCAATTTTCTAAAAGAAAATCAACTGTACGAAGAATCCTTAATCCTGCTCACGAGCGATCATGGTGAAGAGTTTTGGGAACATGGCAGTTTTGAGCATGGTCACACGGTTTATAACGAGGTGCTTCAGGTTCCGCTTGTGATTAAGCTGCCCGGTTCTCTTCACAAGAGTAGAATCGATCAGCTGGTCGCCCCCTCGGCCGTGGTCCCAACCATATTGGAACTTTGCAATATAAGCTCTGCGCCGAATTCTTTCTCTTCGACGTCGCTTGCGTCTCTTTGGAATCCAGATCTGCTTCCTATTAATCCCGGCCCTGTTGTAAGTGCGGGGCTTTTGTATTACGAGGAGAAGAGGTCTCTACAATTAGGCGGTATTAAGTATATTCAAACTCCTGTTGCGAATCGCGAGGAACTCTACGATCTGGTAAAGGATCCGGCTGAACAGTTTTCAATCGCTAGGAGTGAGTCCGAAAAACTAAGGGAAGCACGAAGCCTTTTCGAACAGAACCAGAATGCTGCGCGAAAATTGCAGTCTCGGTACAAAATTATGGGACCGATGGAAAGAGAATTAGCGCCGGGGGACCTGGAAATGCTTCGATCTCTCGGATACGTGCAATAACGCCTGAAGGACTACTCCGCGTGGCAAGTTAGTCCTCTGTTTCAGTTTCTTCCGTTTGCTTCTTCTTGTTCTTCTTGTTCTCCTTTTCTTCTTCCTTTTTGTTTATACGCGCGCCCGGTATAGAGGGCGTCTGTTTAAGCCAATTTTCCATTGCTCTGCCTAGTTGTGACAGGGCCGGGGGGCCAAGTCCTCGTTTTACCAAATCCTTCAGTTCAAATGGATCTTCTTTCAGGTTATATAGGTGCTCCTTTCCACTAGAAGCGATTACGTATTTCCATGATTCTTTTCTGATCATTTTCCATCTGGAGGATTCACTGAAAATTTCTGTACGCATAGGATTTCTGTTCGTTAGGGAAGGAATCATGCTGACGCCTTCAAGGTTCTTTGGTGGTTGTCCGCCGGCGATTTCCACTAAAGTCGGAAGCAAATCAACGCTGGAAATTGGATGTGAGATTTTGCTGCCACTTTTTATGTGGTTTGGCCACCGGGCGACCGCCGGAACACGCGCTGATCCTTCAAACCAGGTGTTTTTGCTATCAACGCCATGGCTGTCAAACATGTAGCCGTTGTCGCTCGCCATCAAAACAAAGGTTTGATCCGTTAGCGCGAGTTGTTGGATTTTTAATAAAACTCGTCCAACTTCAGCATCCATCATCGTGATCGTGGCGTAATATTTTTTCCAGATTTCCGGCTCAAATTTGAACGGGTGAGGCCAGCCTGGCGGAGGTTTCAGCTTTGCAGGGTCGTAGGCGTACTTAGGATCGTCAATGTAGGGTGTATGGGGTGCTGTCGTTGCCAGCCAAAGAAACCAGGGCTGTGATTTGTTTGACTCAATAAAGTTAATTGCGGCATCAGCAAAGATCGTCGTGATATAGCCTGGTACTTTTTCTCTTTGGACATAAACAAGGTCGGGTTTTTTGTGGGGCGAGGACCCTCCCGGTAGAAAAACCGGACAAGTCTGAAAACCCCATTTGCGCGGATCACCACCAATGTGGGCTTTACCAACGAACCCTGTTTTATAACCTGCTTCATTTAGATAATGGGCAACAGTTTTTGATCCCTTGGGGAGATCAGCGCCTCCCTTTTCGTTCGTATAAATACCCGTCTGGTGCGGATAAAGTCCGGTCAAAAAGGTCGCTCTACTGGGACAGCAAAGCGGTTGAGCGACGTAGAAGGCGTCGAGTCTGGCTCCCTGCGCAGCCAGCTTGTCCAGATTCGGCGTTCGTATGACGTCATTGCCATAACACCCCAGAGTGTCCCAGCGTTGATCATCGGTCAAAATGAATAAAATATTCGGCTTCCTCGCCTCCGCTGCCGAAAGGATCGAACCTAAGAACAGAAATAGAAAAATTAGGTGACATACCTTCCAATTACACTTCATAAGATTCTTATAATACGCTCAGGCCAGAAAAAAATCAGCGTTGCGACTCTACTAATATCGTAGAGTACCGGTTGATTCGAATTTATACGTTGGTGTAAACTCATCAGTCTTGTTCGGCCGAAAGTAACCATGAACATACTCGGGATCTGTCACGATGTTTTCATTTGCTCTGCTGCTATTGTGGGCAATGGCAGGGTGGTCTGCGCGATTCCGGAAGAGCGGCTGGATCGAAAGAAACAGAGCAAAGTGTTTCCTACACTGGCTATCCAGCGATGTTTGCAGTTTGCAGGAATGACAATGAACGACATTGATGAGATAGCCGTGGCTTGGAACCCGGGCATCGAGCTGGAAACGATTCTGCCGGGATACATTACCGCCCGCAGATGGCGAACCGAGCATCTGATGCAGGTTCCCGCGAGATTTATGCAACTGATGGGAACACCCGCGGCAAACGAGCTGACGATCACTGGAGCTGCGCAAAACTGTCCTCCGATCACTTTCATCAACCATTACGATGCGCATATAGGCAACGCGTTCTTTTTAAGCCCTTATGAAAACGCAGCGATTCTTGTTCTGGATGGCCGCGCAGAACGGGACACCGGATTGCTCGCTGCAGGCAGGGGAACGGAAATTGAGAAATTTTCCGACATGCGATTCCCGCATTCGCTTGGACTTTTCTACGGCGCTGTAACACAATTTCTTGGTTTCCAACCGGATTCAGATGAATGGAAAGTCATGGCTTTAGCATCCTATGCCAGCGGTGATAACGAGTATCATTCGCCCATGAGCGAGCTCATTCGAATTTTGGATGACGGCACATTTGAAATGTCGCTGGATTATTTTGAATACCATAACTTTTTTGATCGCAGGATGTATTCCGATAAGTTTGTGCGTCAATTCGGGGCACCCAGAATGAAGGAAGAACCGATTACGGAACGGCATGAAAGAATTGCGGCGGCCATGCAGCGTGTTTTTGAAGAGTCGGTCACAAGGATACTACTCGCGCTTCATAAGCGCACGCGAATGAACAAGCTCGTAGCCACAGGCGGTTGCTTTATGAATTGTGTATACAACGGAAAGATCGCATCTGTCACTCCTTTCACCGAAAGTTTTATCACGAGTTGTCCCGATGATTCCGGAACTGCTGTTGGAGCAGGTCTATGGTTGCATGCACAAAGGACAAAGAGCCGCCCTATCGAGGAAATGAAGGATAACTTCTGGGGACCTGAATGGTCCGATGCAAGTTGTTTGGATATTGCGCACAGGTTCAAGATTTCAGCAGCAGAAGTCGTACAGGATCCGGCGAAGCGAGCTGCAAGAGACCTGGTGGACGGAAAAATCATCGGCTGGTTTCAAGGACGAATGGAGTTCGGTCAGCGCGCGCTTGGAAATCGATCGATTTTACTTGATCCTCGCCGCAAGGATGGCCGGCAAGTTGTGAACGCCGCGATCAAGTTCCGCGAAGCTTTTCGACCTTTTGCACCGGCAATTCTGGAAGAAAAAGTGTACGACTGGTTTGAATGTTCTCCCGGCACTAAAGTGCCTTTCATGGAACGCGCATTGATGTTTCGGCCTGAGAAACGGGAACTCGTTCCTGCCGTGGTTCATGTGGATGGATCAGGCCGATTACAATCAGTTGATCGTGATTCAGCGCCGCGATACTATGCCCTTATACAGGAATTTGAGCGGTTGACAGGTGTTCCCATTGTACTGAATACAAGCTTTAATTTGAATGGCGAACCAATTGTTTGCTCTCCGGAAGATGCTCTTCGCACATTCTTTACCTGTGCCCTTGAGGTCCTTTACCTTGGAAACGTGCGCATTACCAAGACCGCCAGTAACCCTGCCTCATGATAAAAAAGGGCATCATCCTGGCCCTGTCCGTTGGGCTGATCGATGCGCACCTTGGCTTGCCTGATAGTCGCAACGTTTTCGGCCTGAATACATTCTTGCCGATCGTCACAACATCAATTTTTGTTTTCCTGATCTACATGGTTTCTTATTACACACTTGGCCTGATCTTCATCAGATTTATTAATTTGAAAGCCGAAGCTGTTTCTGTTTCCCTGGCTTTATTGCTGGGCCCGGCGCTTTTACTTGCTTCGTTGCGTCTGTCAATTCCAGGTTCGCTGGGACTCAATTCGTTCCAACTGATCGTTCCTATCCTTATTGTGCTGGTCGGCTCCATAGCCGTTTATTTCGCGTCTCAAAGAATTCTACAGAACGACGTAAATCGTAATCGCGCAAGAGTTTTTGCAATCGTTGTTCCACTGGTGCTGATGGAGTTGCTTGTAATGAGGTTGGTGATGAAAGCGGAACAATTGGGTCGATCACCTCTTATTCTTGCCGCTTCTTTGATCATACTCTTGACTCTTGGCGTGCTTTACCGGTTCCGCGAAACGAAGTTGCCTGAACGCTCCTTGTACTGTTTTACAGCAATGATTTTCGCTGGTTTCTTTCTCTCCTTATTGCTGGTCCGCGAACCGAAAAGAAAAAGTGTTCCAGAGCAACACGCAAATCAGAAGATCAAACAAATCGTGCTGATCACGATCGATACTCTTCGAGCGGACGCTGTTTCTGCTAAAAACACACCGAACATCTATCGTCTTGCGGCAGACGGCGTTCTTTTTGAAAATGGATTTTCGGAATCTCCCTGGACTCTTCCAGCAATTACATCCATCATGACAGGTGTTTCTCCTTTGGTGCATCGCGCTGTCCAGGTGGATTCACAGGTGCCTCCTGAACTCCCCACACTTGCCGAATTTATGAGCAGGGCAGGATTTTATACTTCAGCAATCGGCAGAAATCTAAATCTGGTTGAGAAACTTTCACGTGGGTTTGTGACTTATGATTTCTTTCCCAGGACAAGGATCGAGGGTCTGGGAGGATTCTTGCTAAATACTTTGCTTTCTCAGTCCGGAAGTACCGACGCTTCCACTTCGGACTTGACAAGACTGGCGGAAAGGTGGATGAACGAGAACAGTAACAAACACTTTTTTTTCTGGCTTCACTACTTTGATCCTCATATGCCTTATGCTCCTCCCGCGCGGTTTCAACCACCGGAAGCCGCTCCCAGAAGGATTGGGAAAAAATTTCAAAATTCATTCATACAAAATATCCGGTTAGGCTTTTTCGTGCCGGACAAGAATGAGCGCCTTTGGATCAAGGAACTGTATTTAGGCGAAGTTCGTTACGTTGATGAACAGATTGGTCAGCTGATGAATACGATGAAACTAAAAGGCGTGTACGACCAGTCTTTGATTATCCTAACCAGCGATCACGGAGAAGAATTTTGGGAGCATGATAGTTTTGCCCACGCGCATACTCTGTACAATGAGCTTCTAAGAGTTCCTCTCGTAGTTAAAATGCCCGGATCACCTTTCAAGGGGAAGATTACGCAAAGTGTAGCAACTACAGCGCTGCTTCCCACCATTTTGGAACTTTGCGGAATCAGATTCAACCCGGATCTCTTTTCTTCCGGTTCTTTTTCGAAATTGCTGGCATCGGCCGGTTCCGTTCCGGAAGAACCGGTTGTTGGCGGGGGATTGCTGTTTTATGGTGATAAAGTATCGGTCCAGTATGCGGGGACGAAGTATGTCAGGGACCTCATCACGGATCGTGAGGAACTCTTTGATTTGGTGGTTGATCCTCAAGAACAGATTCCGGTTGATACTGATTCTTCTGAACAGCTGCAGGCAGGGCGCAATCTATTTGAGGAGAATTTGAAATCAGCTGCTCGCCTGCAAGCGCGGCATCGTATCAGCATTCCTCAAAAGAAAAAGCTGGATCAGGAAACCGAGGAAATGCTTCGTTCCTTAGGGTATATACAATAGCACTATGATAGGATTCAGCGCATGACAAATGGTCATGGCTTTCGTTTCTCTCCGCTTCTCATCGGCATGAGTTTAAGTATTTCTGTCGGTTTTTGGGATGTCCTTCTCTCGTTGAATCGAACTGGTCAAAAAAATCCTGAGACTTCTATTTTTCTTACACCGCTTGCGCTGACAACGGGTGTTGTTTTCGCTGTCTATATGATCTCGTATTACAGCATCGGACAGATCCTCATACGAGTTTTCAAGCTGCAGAGAGTGGCATTAGCTGTTTCTCTCGCATTTTTGGTCGGTTTTGGTTTCCTTGTGATGTCCTTATGGTTATCGATCACTGCTTATATAGAACCAAAACTGTTTCAACTCAGTCTTTCATATCTCTTGATTCTTATCGCTTCCATTTCGGTCTACTTCACCGTTGAACACTTTCTAAAGAGGTCCGAGCCGATGCCGGCAATCGCAGCTTTTGCCATTGCCTTTCCTTTTCTGATGGGAGAGATTTTTCTTACCGTGACTACGTTAGAAAGACGAATCCAGCTCCCGGTTACCCTTGCGCTACTCTTGTTCACAATCTGGATCTTCCACCGCTTTCGCAAGACCACTTTTCCAGTACGCAGTCTCTATTTTCTAGCAGCGCTGGTCTTCCTATGTCCCATTGTTGTCAGGTTTCAATCTTCCCAAAGGTCTGCTCTAAACAAAAGCCGAAAGACTCATAAAATTAAGCATGTTTTGCTGATTACTGTTGATACGCTGCGTTTCGATGCTATCTCAGCCTACAACAAGAATACTCGGCCTACATCCAACATTGACCAGCTGGCGAAAGACGGGGTTTTGTTCCAGAATGCCGTTTCTGAAGGGCCATGGACTCTTCCTGCTATCAGTTCCATTATGACCGGTGTATCCCCTCTGGTTCATCTTGCAACGGAAGTACGTTCCGC
>JAKEFK010000389.1 GCA_022616075.1 bacterium | reverse complement strand
TGTGTTATTTCGAATGAATTAGTAGAAAAAGCAAAGCAGGATCCCGAATTAGGAGGATCGTCATGCAATGGAGTCGTCTCTTCTTTTATCTTTTCCTCTTTCACCCGATGCTTGCGCTTGCGGTGGTTCCGGAATTGGCATGGGCGCGATCCCGGCTCCAGGACCTCATGCAGGAATACGATCGCAAAGCACTTTTCGATCTGGGTAAACAATACCGGATTGTGACGCCCCGAACCTCACTGATCGTGCTGGAATCCTGGCAGGACTATCTCCGCTATGACATAGAGATGCCTCCGGACGTCCTAAAACAGTACCAGGCGGAAAACACTCATCCTGCAAAGCGAGAAATCCAAATTCCCACTCAGGTTTTGCAGGATTCCGTCTCCTCAATCTTGGGAACTGTCACGGATGACCGCGGATTCCCATTGCCGGGAGTGACCGTGGTATTGAATTCGGATCTCTACGGTCAGTGGTCCAGCGCGACTAGCATTACAGGCGCTTTCCATTTCGGCAAACTTCCACTTGGAAAATATTCCGTTTCGTTTCTGCTCGAAGGATTTAGAGAAGTCCTTCTGGACAATCTCGTTTTAAAAGATGAATCTCAAATACCCGTGGTGATTAATATGTCACCCACTCTGACTGAAGAGTTCGTTGTGGTAGCGGCAACTCCGGTTGTTGACGCAACAGCTACGGCGAGTAGATGATAAGAGTTTCCTGGAAACAATTCTGAGTGCGCTGGCTAAAGAATCAAAAACGGAAGAAAGGCGTGCTATGTACGTAAATGCGCGAGAGCGGTTGAAAACATACAAATCCTTTTACGTTCGGGCCGCGGGAATCTTTTCTCAGGAGGATCCCGAATTTTCGCTTCTGGTTTACACGGATCTGGCGGAATCCAACGCTCTCGATTCCGGAACTGCGAGAGCATTGTCCCGAAGACTGTCGGCGGAAGGAGAGCTGAAGCTGGCTGCTACTTTATTAGAGCGAATGCTCGAAGATGTGCCTCAAGAGCCTCAAACATGGAGAGATCTGGCTCTGGTCTATTCCAGGACGGGAGAGCTGAAACGGGCAAAAGAGTGCTACGGGCAGGCTATAGAACAATCCGGCGAAGACTTGCATCATATCCTGACCGAAGAATACGCGCGTTTGGAAGAAACTTTACTGGACGGCGGCAGAAAAATCGATCCGGAGATCGATCCGAATTCGGATCTCCTGATTGTTCTGAACTGGGATACCGACTACACCGAAATCGACCTTCATGTGGTCGAGCCTTCCGGTAATGATGTGTACTATGCGAACGATGAGAGCGCGACCGGGGCAAAAGTTTATCACCACACAGCCCCATTCGGTCCGGAAATATTCAAGCTCCAGAAAGCTCCGGCCGGCGAATACAAAATCTTCGTTGAGTATTATTCTCAGGATCACACTTCCATTGCGCATTCTTCCGTTGTAGAAGTTCTGGTCTATCAAAAGGACAAAAAGGATCGGATACGGAAACAGACATATTCCAGGGTTCTAGCCGCTGCGCATGAGCAGCCGTATGTGGCAACGGTTCGGGTTGCTGAGGGAACAGAGAAAAGGCGAGAGTGACAAACATGCCTCGGTCGAGTACACCTGAGAAGCCACGGGCAAGCGAATCCAGCCGGAACCATCGAATGGTCGTGGCGGCAAAAATCACACTAGAGCAAAGGAGTGACAGTTCCATTGGATTTTTGCTTGCCATGGATATTCCGAGAAGGAAACTCATGAAGACGATACTTAAATAGACATGTATGCCACTCCGTCTCATTACATTCCATGGTTAACACACTTCGCATGGTCCATCAACAGATTTGAAGCCAAAGAGCGCCGCAAGTCCCCTAATAATGAGTACATTTCGCACGACTCCATATACAAGTCAGAAACAGCCGAAAGCCAAAGTGAATCTATCGCTTCTTGCCTTTTGTTTCTGCTCTTTCCAAATTTTCCTTGACTCTGAACTTCACGATCTTGCTAATCAAGCCGAAAGGAATTGGTTTGTCGAACGGAAATTGCACTGAACCCTTTCCGCCTTCATAAATCGATAATTCATTTTTGAATTTCTCAATTCCTGTTGGCGTGGGATAGAACCCGATATGGTTTTCGAACGCTGCAAAATGAACCAGGATACCTTTCAGAATAAAGGTCGGCATCTGATAACTGATAGTTTCTTCCGCGTCCGGAGCTGCTTTCTTAATCGTCATCCTGATCTTTTCCAGAATCTTCCGAACATCGCCCGGGAAGCCCGCAATGTATTCGTCTATATTTTGGGGTGCTGTTCGTGTGGTCTTCATGTACCACATTGACACTATACGTGTTGATCTACCAGAATCGTGTTTCCATCTGGATCAACAATCATAAAGCTAGCCGGACCAGTAGAGCTTTCGTCTGCTTCTGAAATCATCTTTACGCCACGATCTTTGAGCTTGCGCTGCAATTCTCGAACGTCCGTGAATTCTCTCAGTTGCTGAGCATCGCTATTCCAGCCCGGTTGAAGGTGAGAATGTTCTTATCGAACATGCCTTGAAACAACCCAATAGCGTGGGGGCCATTCTTCATAATCAGCCAATTCTGCGATTGATCTCCTGCGAAAATTGTAAACCCCAGCTTTTCGTAAAAGAGCTTCGACGCCTCGATATCTTTTACAGCCAAGCTAACAGAGAAAGCTCCCAGTTCCATAAATTGCCTCCTACGTTGTGTTCCTGACGCATAACGCCGGAGCTGATCGGCACGCCCGAAGGCTCCGTTCTTAAGATTCTATACGCCAAATGCCCAAACTCGTAAGCGAGGACATGGTCACGGCCGGCGCCGCCGGACTCACGCCACGACGCGCATCTGGTACGCCACCCAGAAGCAGACGACCATGAGCGCGTGAATCCCGATGAAACCCAGACCGGTGCAAAGGCGCCGTTCGAGCTCGGGGATAGCCTCGCGCGATAGCTGCGCAGGAACACGACATAAGCCACGTAGGCGAGGAAAATGCCGGCGATGACGTCGGTCAGCATCTGCACCACCATGTTCCATCTGAAGCGGTGTGTATCGGGGACACTCAAAAATAACTCTCCAACGGGAAGCGCAGTTTCTCGAACCCGCTGCTGCGATGCGCCTCCCCGTGCATCGTTCCTAAGACTTTGCCAAGCCGTGTTCGCCGCCCTCGATCTACAATGGCGTTTTACGAGAACCATGAACTACCGCAAGGATGTCAACTTGTTTTGGTAGAATCCTGTAAACAATGCGGTATGGACCTTCGATAACTTCCCTGATATCCGGAAGTTCGAACTCAGGAACAACACGCCCAGACTGAGGAAAGTGCCCAATTTGTTCCGACCGGCGAGTCAATCGGTCTATCATTCGTTGGGCATAGAGGTCGAATCGGCAGCGATGTACTGGTAGATGTCGAGTAAATGTTTCTGTGCGGCGATGGTCCAATTGACCTTCACTTCTCAAGGCCGAATTGGGAGCGTACTGCCTGAACACTGAGTGTACGTCCAGCTTTACTATCCTCCAACCCGGCTTCAATTGCTTGACGCACATAGATTTCGTACATCAGATCATCCCAGGTGGAGTCTTCTGGAAGCTTTTCGATAATACGACGTGCTTCTTCCTTTACTGAAGTTTTCGACATACTGTAATTATATCACTGGCGCGGATTTAAGGACGGCGAACGTGTAATGGAAATCCGAAAATGTTTAAAGTTTTTATTCTAAGTGGGGAGTATATAATGGACACATTCGGGAAGAGAAGCGGTTCTCTCAACCATTTGGCATACACAGGTGGGAAAAAAGACACCTTTGGGGGAAATGCATGTAGGTGCGGACGGGACGTCCGCGCCCGTAATGCAGGCGAGACGCCATGCGCTCCGTAATGTGTTAGAATTTTTTTCGCGTTGGAACAGGACCTTCAAACATTTCGGCTCGGCCCGGTATTGCGCCATTTGGCTGGACTCCTCTGTTTGTTCGCCGCCTGGAAATTTCTTTCCTTTTCAGACGATAGCTCGCGGCTGACGGATCATCTGACCTCCGTCGGTTTTCTGATAATCGCGATTATCCTGCTTTTTTTCCCGTTATTGTTTCGGGCACTGTCAAAAATCAATCTTAAAAGCGCGTGTTTGCTGGGTGTCATTCTTGCGCTCATGCTTCCCTGGGGAGAGTGGTTTTCTTTAAGCACTCAAACCGTACGACAACACTGGGGCAAAATCCTGTTGTATCAGGTTCTCTTTATATACGCTGCCTATCTTTTGATCACGCATCTGCCTGCCCTGCGCGATATTCTGAATAAGTTCTTACAAAAGAGCACAGGTTTTCTGGCCGCAAACAAGTACTTCTCGTATTTATTACCCCTCCTGTTTTTTCTTTTTTGTGCGTATGTGAGCGTTTTCTTTTATCACGAGACGCCTCTGATCACTGATGCGGCAGCTTATCTGTTTCAGGCGAAGATCTTCACTCGATTTCATGTCGATGCGCCGGCTCCGCCCCAGGCCCTGACAGAATTCTTCACCTTTTCGGGAGACCAGGTCATCATTCGCAATGGTCGTTGGTTTGGAATGAACTTTCCGGGTTTTTCGCTGCTGCTTGCCGCTGGGCTTGCGATCGGAGCGGAGTGGCTTTTGAATCCATTCCTGGGCGCCGTCACCTGCGCCATCTGGATTGCTTACGCCAGGAGATGGCACGGGGAGCAGCAAGCAGCTCTGCTGGGCATTCTGATGATTCTCTCGCCATTTTTAATCGTCATTCATTCTAATCCTGTAGTAAATGCCGCAGAGCTGACGATTGTTTCAGCATTTCTATACATATCGCGCAGAGCAGCAGAAGGTTCCGGTGGCCGGCTTATTTGGTTCCTGTTTCCGCTGATAGCGCTCGGGGTGCTGGTGCGCTTCTTTTCGGTCATGGCTCTTCTTCTGCCTGTAATTGTTTACACCTGCTTTTGTGAATGGAAAAGAAAATCAATTCGGTACACGGCGGCTACGGTGGCTGGACTGGCCACGGGCCTTTCACTGTTGTTGCTGTATCAATGGAAGCTGACAGGGGATCCCTTTGTCGCTCCCTATGTTTTGGAATACTCAAGTGATGGACTCGGGATCGGCGCTGCCGGAGATGGAAACGTGCATACTCCCGCACGCGCCCTGGAGAATTTATCGGATAGCATTCTTGCTCTCGACTTATGGGTCTCAGGATTGTTTTCCGGCTCAATCATTTTTCTCGCTATTTTCAGCGTGAAAACGTCAAAAAACGAAATGTGGGACCGCATTCTTTTGTTGAGCGCAGCAGGGCTTTCAACTTTCTATCTCTTTTATTTCTTTCAGCAGCTCCATTTCGGCCCCAGGTACTACGCTTTTCTTGGTCCTGTCCTGTTGCTGTTCACTGTGCGGGCAGTTTTCCCGGACAGTGGAGAGTCGCGAAGCAGTGTCGCCGCGTTTCTTGTCCTTTTTCTCCTGATCTCCGTTCCGGTAAGACTTCCTTCACTGATAAACAATCTCAATCCAGCTACGAACATTACAGGTAATTTGAAAGAAGGTTTGCGAGAGCGCCGTGGTGAAAAGATTTTGCTTTTCATTGACAAAAAGATGCGTCAGGAGTTTACCGCCTGGAATGAACCGTTTCTGGATGGTCCGGTGATTGTCTGTAGAGATCTGGGGAAAAAAAATCGTCAAATCGAGGCTGCCTTTCCTGAGTTTCGTCCGCTCTATTACAAGAAGAATGAGAATTTCAGGAATACCCCACTTTTCCTGATGGATACGCAACCTTCAAACAGGACAGAAGGAGCTTTCAGCTTCTTCCGAATGGTCAAGTCCATTATTGCAGCGCGGGATTACCCGGACCGTGATTGTGTAGACATTGTGTACCACGAATTGCTTTATGGAGAAAGCGCAGTGCTGCAGCTTCAGTTCCTTGAGAGGCAACTTTCCAGCCGCTCAGGAGATACGAGATTTGATCCCGCATTTAGACAAGGATTGCTTCACATCGGGCGTGTGTTTTTGCTACCCAGAGTCGCGGAAGAAGTGCATGGAGAGGGTTGGTTGGAAAAACTGGATACCGAAACGATCAAACAGGAAATGCAACTGGCTTTGCGTTCTTTCATGGCTACCAAAGAAATTGGAAAGCCGATCGTGGAACAAATACAAAAAATGGAGCGCCGGATGAACGTGAATAGGGATTCGGAAATATCGGATGACGAAGTGCGCCGTTATTTTTCAGCGAAAGTCCGGGTCTTTACATCCTGGTGAGGAATCCCGCGTGCAGCCAAAATATGTAAGGACGCTCCTTCAACTGTTAATCACGGCGGGTTTGCTGGCGCTGGCACGAAAACAATTACTCACCTGGTACGCTTTTCAGCATAAACAGGACTATCTCATTTTTATTCTCCTTATTGTTTCCGCACTGCTGCTCAACGTGAGACTGGTATCTAACACGCTCAGGTCCCATCTCCGTGATGTTCCAAGGGGAAGGTGGATCGGAGCCGCGCCGCTGCTGTTTCTCTGCCTGCCTTGGCCCGATTGGCTGCAAATCAACGAGCTAACCTATGAATATAACTGGCATTTGGAGCTTTTCCATCAAGCGGTATTTTTGTATTCTGCCTTTTTGCTATTCAGCGCCTTTGCGTCGCTTCGGAATCGGTTATGGAAAACAGCGGACAGGCTTATCGGGGCGCTTTGCCGGTGGCGCGGAATTTCTGGAGTGCTCTGTTTTTTCTTTTTTTGTGCTTGCTCCTGGATTGCGCTCTTTGTATTTGATCGAACGCTTCTCAATACCGACTCTGCTGCTCATTTTTTTCAAGCGAAAATTTTTTCGCACTACCGGTCGTACGCCCCTGCGCCGTCGCCTCTCGATTTTTTCACGTTTGATAGCGACGAACTGGTAGTAAAAGAGGGACGCTGGTTCGGCATGTTTCTTCCGGGATTCGCGATGATGCTCGGCGCGGCGCTGAAAGCCCGGGCAGAATGGCTGCTCTGTCCGCTGCTGGGAGCGCTTTCTCTTGCCATCTGGTCCGCTTACGCAAAAAGATGGTACGGCGAACGACCTGCCATATGGTTAGCCCTTCTCGCGATCACTTCTCCTTTTCTTCTCGTAATGTTTTCTGTGCTCATGGTTCAGGTACCAGAACTTTTCTTTTGCAGCGCAGTCATCTATCTGTTTGCAGGCGGGAAACCGAAGAAACATCAGCGCTTCGTTTGTGCGGGCTCTTCCTCTGTTTGATCAGCGCTGTCTTGGTGCGAGGTTTTTCAATGATCCCTTTTTTGGCGCCCATTCTTGCTTATGTGGCCTGGAAAAAAATCCAAATGCGGTCTCTGCTCTTTCCAATCGTGATCATCTCGGGAATTGTCGCCGGCGTCGCATTCCTGAGCTTCTTCAACTGGAAAACAACAGGCGACCCCTTGGTGCCGGGCTACACACTTGAGCTGAATATGAAGTATGGATTTTCCGAGATGGTCGGACGCACTCACACCGTGTCAAAAGGGTTGGAAAATTCCGCTTTGCTGATCCTGGGTTTGAACCTGTGGTTGACCGGGTTCGTTTCCGGCGCAATTTTCTTCCTGATCTTTTTCCTGATGACTTCAAAACAAATCGATCTCTGGGACAAACTCCTTTTCTCAAGTTTTGCTATTCTGATTGTGTTTTACTTCTTCTATTACAACATTGATCTGATTTACGGCCCGCGTTTTCTGTTCCCCGTGGCTCTTTTTCTTTTGCTTTTCCTCGCCAGACATATCCATGAAAATTCCACAGTGGCGGCAGTGTTTATTCTTTTTCTAATGATCTCCCCTTTCTTGCGGCTGCAGTCATTCCTGGAGAAGTGTTCTCCCTCCATTTATCAAAATGGTCCTTTGCAATCGGAGATCAACAGACTGGGCAATCAAAAAACGCTGGTATTTCTACGGCCGGAAATCAATCAAGAATTTATAAGCTGGAACGATCCCTTTCTGAAAGCTCCCGTCATACTTTGTCGTGATCTCGACGAGCGAAACCAGGAAGTGATTGCAAGATTTCCGCAACATCAACCTTCCTATTTCGGGCTGCAGGTCCACATGGAGAAAACGCAGATGGTACCGGAATACCGCGTCACGAAGGAACGATCAAAAACCAGCAGGCCGATCAGTCTGATGCAGCTCGCAATGTTTTTGCGGCTTTCTCAAGCACAGCACGATAAGGACATATTCGACATACAATATATGGCCTCCATCTCTCCTTCTCAGGTGGCTTCTCAACTTGCGTTTCTCAATCAGGAACAAGACAAACTCGTGGGAATGAAGGATTACGCAAGAGATTTTAAAGCCGGACTGATTCTGACCAGCAAATTCCTGCTTGCGGCTAGAATGGAATACTACAATTCAGGAGACCTGTGGACGGAAACCCTCGACTTTCACAAAGCGAGCGAAGATTTCAGATCAGCGATTCAAGCTTTCGAGCGATCGGGAGACATTGGAAAACCAGTTATGGGCGCCCTGCACAAAGTATTCAAACGAGTCGACCAAAATGACGATCAGCAAATCGCAGACGCTGAGTTGCGAGCGTATCTGGAAAAAAAGATTCAGGTTCTACGCATAAGGGAATACCGTCAGCCGTAAACTTTATTCGCAGCGAAGCGCCGTTTGCGGATCGATACGCGATGCGCGGCGAGCCGGAATGCAACAAGCAAAAAATGCTGCGACCAGTAGAATCACGGATACGAAGGCATAAGTAGCCAGGTCGGTCGATTTCACCTGAAACAACAGAGAGTTTAGCGACCGTGTCACAACCATTGCACAAAGCAGGCCGAGCACGAGTCCCACAATCACCAGAGTCATTCCCTGCTGCAAAACGTTGCTGAGTATATTTCCGGGTGTTGCTCCGAGCGCCATTCGGATGCCGGTTTCACGCACCCGCTGACGCACCCAGAGAGCGAGCATCGATCCGATTCCTGCAATTGCGATGACAAGCGCGAGAGCAGCGAAAAGCGAAAATAGATTCGCAAGCATGCGAGGCGACGCAACGGAATTGGCGCGCGCTTGCTCCATTGTCTCAATCCGTACGATCGCCATTTCCGGCATCACTTCGCGCAGCGCACGGCGAATCTGCTCCGACATTCCGTCGGGATCAAGACCGGTGCGCACGAGCACGCTGACCGGGATTGGCCTCTGCGCCATTGGCCTGTAAATTTGATAAGGGGTTTCCTGACCAAGTCCAAATTCTTTTACGTCACCCACGACTCCAATGATCGTCATCCAACTCTCGCCGTTATCAATCGTGATTCGTTTCCCGACCGGATCGATCGTCCCAAACCTTTTGGCCGCAACGGCGCGGTTGAGTATGACCACCGGCGTTGCTGTTGCATGATCAGAATCTCTAAATGTCCTTCCGGACAACAACGGAATTTGAAGCACTTTGAAATAGTCCGCTGTGGCGGAACGCGCTGTAGTGACTGGTGGCAGTTCTGATTCAGGACGAAAATCTCCTTCCACCTGAAACCGGATCGGGCGTCCACCAACCAAATTCTCGCGGTCCAGAGGAAAGCTGGAGGAAACGGCTGCATAATCAACACCGGGAATCGATGCAAGTTTCTGTTGAATCTGCGTCGCCACAGCAAAACGTTTTTCGGCTGTGGCGAATTTATCCCCGTTATAATCTGTGCGAACTGCAATCGCTCTTTGTGGCGTGAAACCAGGATTCACTTTCATCAACTGCACGAAGCTTCGAACCATCAAACCTGCGCCGATCAGCAGCACACACGAAAATGCGAACTGCGCCGTGATCAGGAATCTGCGAATCCAGTTGCTACCCCCTTCCGAGCCCGTTCGTCCGCCTTCCTTCAATCCGGAAGCCACGTCCTGCCGTGATTGCAAAGCCGCAACCGAGCCAAATATAAATGTGGTGAGAGTTGCGCAGAATACGGCAAAGCCCAGAACGCGAAAATCGATTGCAATTTCTCTGGCCCGCGGTGTCAATCCACCGGCAAAATTCTTCATCAGCTCCAAACTGCCATAAGCGAAAAACAGACCAAGCATGCACGCGAGTACGGTCAGGAAAAAGGACTCTGTCAACAACTGCCTCAAGAGTCTTCCACTTCCTGCGCCGACCGCGGTGCGGATCATCAGCTCATGCTTGCGGCGCGACATCCGGGCCATGATCAAATTGGCAACGTTAGCGCAGGAAATCAGCAAAACGAATCCAGCAGCGCCCCAGAGTAACAACAGGAGTGGCTTAGCATTCTTCGTTAAATCATCCCGCAGGAGTGAAACGGTTGTCGCGATTCCTGCATTCTTTGGATAAGCAGCCGGATGATCCTTGTGCATTTGTTTGCTGAGCGTGACTATTTCCGCGCGCGAATTTTCAAGATCCGCATCGCTTTTCAGACGACCAAAAACATTCATCATGCGCGCATCGCGGGGAGCCATATGGCTACTGTCGGATCGCATCGGACAGGAGGATGTGGGCATGTATACGTCGTTTTCATCAGGATACTGAGGGATCGGAGGCAATACTCCAATCACGACATGAGTACGATCATTCATCTCGTACCTTTTGCCAATAATGTTCGGATCGCCACCTTCAGCTTCTCTCCAGAATTCGTAGCTCAGAATCAAGACCGGATCCGCCGCATGATTTTCATCAGCAGCAACGAACGTTCTACCCAGCAACGGCCTGACTCCGAACACTTCAAAAAAGTCGGCAGACACGACACCGGTGCGAACCCGATGCGCAATCCCTTTTGCAAACAGAGTGAAAGTCATGTTGTGATATTCCACAACGTTCGTTAGGCTGCTGCTTTGCTGCCGGAGATCCTGGATTTCTTGAACGGAAAAGAACGCGTCCTCTGTGCCAAGTTTGGTTTCCGGTTGACGCAGGATGACGAGACGATCGCCATCTATATAAGGAAGAGGTTTTAACAACACGGAGCTTACCACACTGAATATGGCTGTATTTGCTCCGATGCCGAGTCCCAGGATGACAATGGCTGCAAATGTAAATCCCACATTTTTTCGCATCATACGACCAGCGTATCGGGCATCCTGCGAGATCACGCTCCAGTGCTCGCGCGGCGCCATACGGAAAATATCAAGAATTGTGGCCCACCACATGCGAAACAGTGATGCGGTTCCACTACTCCGCTTGATGTCTTCGCGTTGCTCGCGAAAAACTTCCTGCATTTCCCCTTCAAACTCCATCCGGAAATCGTAAGGAAGAACGCGCAACAGCGCGCGATAACAACGATCTGCAAAATTTTCGCGGGATTTTTTCATTTTGGTGTCCTTGATTCAGGCCGGACCGAAGGTGCGGATCAGGCGTTTCGTGCGGGCGCGCAGCAGCAGCTTTTCCATCCGTTTCGCTTCGGCGATAGCTATCTGCCGGCCAGCATCCGTTAACCGGTAATAACGACGTCTCGCATCGTCATTCTTTGCCAACGGTTTGCGAACCTCTTTGATCATTCCGGTTTCCAGCAGGCGCTTGATGATCCCGTACAGCGTGCCGGTGCTCAATTGAACTTCCTCATTTGTCTGTTCTGAAACTTCCTTCAAGATTGCATAACCGTGCTTGTCTTCATCGGCAAGCGCAAGCAAAACATGAAACATAGCCGGCGTCAGCGGCGCCTGTTGATCTGCCATTGGTCCTCCTGGTTTGTAGTAGCGCGGGCGTCCCGCCTGCGAAACTAAGCGCAGACGAGACGTCCGCGCTACAACCTTTATGTCGGTAACAACTATATCGTTGGACGACACAGTTGTCAAGGAAGGGCTGGGTCAGTTCTCTCTTTCGATGCCCACAACTTCGCCGTTGCGGAGGTAAACATCAACGCTCTTTTTCCAGTTCGGCTGATCCGGATGAATCGTGCGAATTCTCACCATCAAATAGTCCGCATCGGAGGAAGGAACCGGAATTTGCGGACCCTCGGAGCTCGCCTCGGGACCAAGCGATAGTGACGACATCTTATTGTTATCGAACTGAAACCATTGATACTGATACGAAGCAGAGCTTGAAATTCCCGCATCCTGTCCGAGATTCTTGAATCTCAACGACTGATTCTCGATTGCAAATTCATCCAGAGGGTTTAGTTGCGCAAGATAGTACTGGACGATTTTATCTCTACGCCGGATGAGTGTTTGAACGAGGTAACTCTCCCCTTCCTTATCGATCAGCTCTCCCGTTTGAACGAGCGCGCGAATCATTTCATCGCTGAAACGCATCACGATCTTTGTTGCCCAGAACGCATCCTCGTTCTCCATTTTCAGGAAAGCAGGATTCGGATAGTGCGTTTTCCAGTTCTGAGGTTGAAAATAATCGGACTCAATTCTGCCAATCGATGGATACTTTGGATAGTGGATTCTGCGCCACGGCCGGTCCCAGAAACCCAGTGTGTAAGCCGATTTTAGAATGGGATCCCATTCAACATAGTATTCATTGCCTCCACGCCTTTCGTTTGGTTTTGTGGTCCCGCTTCCTAGTGTCGATCCGAAATCGATCAGATAGTGTTTGATGTAATTGGATCCCCCTTCCGGATCATAGGTGTCAATCGTGTTTGTCGCGTGCGCTTCATCATGATTCAGCCAGGCGGAAAAAACTCTGAGGCCTCTCAGTTCACGGCGGTTTTGATGTGGGAAAATGTCATTCGCATCATCCGAACGTGTTCCGTAATAACGGAATTGTCCAACAATCTCACCGGGAATCAGAAGACTCGCAACTGCCTGAATGCGGCCATCGGAAGTTACGGGCACTTTTTTCCAGACTTCATCGATGTCTTTCTCGACCATTTTTCGCGTTTGAGTCTTGCTGATCGGCACCCTTGCTTCAGGCCCGATAATCAACTGGTCGCGGCGGATGAACGCGATGTAATTCTGCGGAACGTTATAGCCAAACGCGTGGAAAAATTTCGTGCTGATCACTTCAGCGGAAGTTGAAAGTTGCGGATAGCCCGGAGGATCAAATTTCAAAAAATAAATATCGCCTCTCGAATCCTGCATCGTAAAGCCTCGGACGATTCCCTGCTTTTTCGCAGTGATGATGGTAATCGGATTCGCGAGATCGGGTCCGGTTCCGGTATTCGGTCCTTTGACAAGCTCTTCGACAGGCAGGACCTTTCGCCCTATGCGATTCGTGAACCAGCTTGAGTCAGGAACTTCTCCCAGCGTGTTCGTATTTTGCGATTTCGTTTGATCCTTTCCGCCAGGATCCTGAAAACTATTTACAAAAAGGTCATAGCTTTCGCTCAGAGTTATATCGGCCGGTTGTGGAATCGGCAGACGGTCAGGATCCTCCCAGATTGGATCATCTTCATAGAACTTTGCGGCAAAAGTCAGCTGAGCAAAAAGTAGAAGAATCAAAGCAACACCGCAGAGGCGCAGAGGCGCAGAGTCAAGAGAGAGAATATTTTTAAACTCTGTCCTAACTCTGCGTCTCAGCGTCTCTGCGGTTCTGTTTTTCATTAGAATGATGCTGACCATTTCAGGTAGATGTTTGTTCCTTCTTCGCTATGTCCGATGTCCAGCCGCAAGAAGACGCTATCCGTTGTTTTAAAGCGAACTCCAAAACCATAACCGCTTTTCAGGTTACTGAAATCGAAATCGGAACGTTCGTGAAACACCTTTCCGGTATCGTAGAACAGAACGAGCTCGACCGCCGGAGTCGGTTCCCACCTGTATTCGGTGGAGATGAGAAAGAGGTTCTTATCGCGGAAACGGAAGTCCGGATAACCGCGGATGGTATCGGAACCACCCAGGGTCTGCATCAAATAAAATGGAACGCGCGAATTTCCCGATTCTTCATCCAAAGAAGCATAAAAATGCAGCGCCAGGATGCGCTGTTCCGACCAGAGTGGAATGTACTGTCGCGCATCAAAGGCTAAGCGGTAGAAATCAAACTGGTCACCATCCCGGTCGAAGTATTTTGCAAGCGACAGAGCCAAGAGCCCGCCTGTTTCCGGATCTCCGGGAAGATCGCGGTAGTCGTAGAAAAACTGTGTCGCAAAACGAAAATAGTCCGGTTGTTGGTCCAATCCGGGCGCCGTTTCATCATCAAACAGCACGGACGTATTGGGAAATGCAGAATCTCGTCCGTTTCGCAACTCGGGTTGAAAGAGACCGCCTCTAAGAAAAGCGCCGGCGTTGTCTCCAAAACGTAGTGCTGCGACTCCTTCATAGGACGGTCCCGTTAATCTGAAATCGGTTCGGTCCTCTTTATCGGAATCGGTTCCCAGACCATAAAAATCCTCTTGTGTGAAATCCCTGTAAGTGAATTCTCCATAAAGATAGAAGTCACCTTCCCGCTCTTTCGTCTTTTCAAAAAGCGACAGCCCCCCGGAAGAGGTCGTTCTTAAGAACAGTTCGGGACTTTTTCGCAGGATATTTCCAATTTGAAAAGTGTACAGTTGATATTGTTTGAGAGAATATCCGGCGGATGCTGAAATATCGATCGGGCTATCAAACAGATTCGCTTTAAAGTACCTCCCGGTTGCCGAAAAGCCGGCTCCGGTTGTGATTCCGCCCTGAGAGAAATAAAAATCACCGAATCGCGTTCCTAGAGATTCGCGAAATCCTTTCGTTTCAAGACTTAAAAGTCTCTTTTCCAATTTGCCCAGCTTGTAGGGCTTGAGCTCCTTTTCTTTTTGTAAGCGTTCCTGTTTCAACAGCTCCGAGCGGCTGGCGATTTCCGGTGACGAGTTCGACACTTCCTGAGGAGAAGAAAGCGGAGCAACATTTTGAGTATTGAGTAGAGTTATTAGAAATAGAGTTTGCAGCACACTAAACATCCGTGTTTCATGTAAAAAGAACCATCATGCATTCTCTTCATCCAAAAATCAATAGATTCGTTGTTGGTATCTACTTACGTCGTTTTCGTGAGGGTTTTCTTTTGATGGATTTCTTAAGACCAACTTTCTTGATGGAAGATAGCTCGCTTCCATACATGATTTTTTCTCCAGCTTTGCGCAAAGCCTGGGCGCGGCGGAAAGCTTCACGCTGACCGTACTTGTAGATGGAAACGGAGGTTTTGCGGATCTCACCAGGTTTGGGAAACCACCAGACCTCATAAACCGGACCCTTTTTGCGTCCGTCTCTAGTCATGGCCTTGGTCGTTTCGCGAATTCCGACAACGCCGCTCGTGTTGCGGGAGCTTGGCATAGCAACTTTTCGCTCGGTTCGCGGTTTGCCGAGCTTCCTTTCCGTCTTGTCCCGCCATTTTATGGCCGCCTTTAACGCTTTTCGCTTGCCGCCTTCTGCAAGGTCACTAAAGAATTTCTGATACATCTTGCTCCGATATGCAACTCGCACGAACCAGCCATATGCATGCTTTTTTTCGTGATCCACTCTGGAAATGCTTTTGTAACCACTCGTTGCCATAGATCTATGATACCGCAAACGGAGCGCAGGCCAATGCGTCCTCGCATCGCGAGTCCATGGGTCTACGCGAAGACGCAAGACGCGCGACGCGCGACGCAAAGACGCTTTGGCCCGCGCTCCGTTAACGGTGGAGAGAGATTTTTTCGTACGCCACGATCGGAGAAAAGAAGTTCAATTCGAAGCCTTCGACTTTTCCGGAAGCGAAACAGAATACCTGTTCATGAAAAAGCGGCAGCACGCGACCTTGTTTTTCCAAGATCTGTTCCATATCGCTGTAAATTTTGTTCCGGACTGCCGGATCAGGCTCTGTGCGTCCGGCCGCGATCAAACGATCGACTTCAGCAGATCCGCAAAATTTGCCTGCAATCTTTTGTTTTGAATTCAGAATACCGGCAAACGTATCGGAATCCGGATAATCACCGACCCATCGCGCGAGCGCAAAATCTGCTTCAGCTGCTTCGAGCAGCTCATGAAATTCGCGGTAGTCGTTGCGTTTCTGGTTGATCACGCGAACGGAAAATCCAGTTTGCCGGAGCATGATAAAAAGATCCTTTGCAACGGAGGCATAAGGGCCGGAAAAAGCAGGATTCAGAATGCAAGTGATTTCTTCTTCCTTGTCCGGCTTTGTCATGGTTGAACGATGACGGTTCAACTTTTTTGCCTGATACCCGATCAACCCGGGAGGAATAATTCCGTAAGCCGGGATGGCCAGTCTCCCAAGATTTTTTCGGACAAGTTTTTCAATGTCCACAGAATTCACGATTTTCTGCCGTATTTCTTCATTTGCAAGCAATCCCCGGTTGCTATTGAACACTGCGAAATAAGTGCAAAGGCGTGGAATCTCAAGGCAACGGGAAGCGTATTGACGGTCTGCGAGCAAACGTTCCACATCCGCAGGCACAAGATCCCATGCCACGGAAAATTTGCCGGCCACAAATTGTTTGAAGATCTCGCCAGGCGTAAGAGCAAATGTAAAAACGAGTTTATCGTTCCTTGGAAATCCGGATTTCCAGTAGTATGGATTT
>JAKEFK010000388.1 GCA_022616075.1 bacterium | reverse complement strand
TGTTCTTCTTACAAGAGGAACGATACACCCTCTTTCTTTTTCAAAAAAGAAAAGCTCTCTCTTAATAAAAGGACTTTTTACAGGAATTGTAGGACATCACCTTGTCGTGTTTTGAATAATGTTGAGATAGTTCCATTTATCGCCAGCATTGTAATAGCCGAGTAGCACCAGGACGATAAAAATTCTGGTCATGAAAGAAATCAGCTCCAGCCGTCCTTTCAGGTAGTCAAGAAAAAGACTGAATATTGCGATTACGAAGAGCGATGGGATTAACGCCGTAAGAGGTCCCGGGCTTCTGCCATACAATTGATCCAGGATCGAATCCACACGATTGCTAAAAATCTTTCCGGCTTCACTGGTAATATCGATCACCTCAAAGCCGCAATTATTGTTGACCGGTGGCGAGTCTGCCGATGCTGAGCCTGCAGCCAGGAGAACAATATTTGCGAGAAACAGAAATATGAAGATGCGTTTCCGTCCCGTCATATTTTTTTAACTCCGCGAGTAACGTAACTTCGAAGAATGACCGGAACGAAGCCAACCGCGAGCGAAACGCCACGATAAAATCCCGATGATCTCGCTCCAACGATGCTTGACGCCATCGAAGGGACACTTACCAGCATGAAGAGTGACACCACACCGAGCACGATGCTTAAAAACATTGCCAGCAAGTTGCACTTTCCTTCTGTTAGGGGATTCGTAATCCAGGCAATCGGGACATAGACAAGGATGCTCTTGTATCCGGCGATGATTGCAAACATGAAGGCTGAATAAATTACTGGCCACAGACAGATCTCCAGCCATCGCAGTGCCCACCCCCATGCGATCCTCTGTGTAGACTCAAAAACTCCGAGCGCCAGACAAAACGGACCAATCACATCCAACATGAAAAGAAGAAGGATTTGTCCGGCATCAATCACATAGGAGATGATCGCGACAAGACATGAAGTGAATACAAAGATGACGGTAATCCAGCCCGGAATCGTGAATATGAGGCGAGCTGCAGTTTCAAAGCTGTCCCAGATGCCTGCGAATATTCCTTCTCCTTTGTTTGTTCCGATGGCTCCGCTGAAAATCTGCCCGATATTGGATAGCAGCGCCTCCGGTCCGGAACCGCCCCGAATCCACATGCCGAGATTATTTGCGCCATCACGGATCACGTAGCGGAAATTATCAGTTGCGGCGTACGAGTTCAGGAGCACTGAGATGACCAGGATCCTCGTTAGTGCTCCTTTGATATCCAGCCGCCCGGCGAGGTAATCCAGAAATTGCATGAATACTGAGATGGCCAGTAAGGCGGCAAAGAGACCTTTGGCGTAATTCAAAAAAGAAGAGGAGTCGATCGAGCTCTTCCAGGTTGTAGTATCTGTCCAGTCGCGGAGAAGATCGGTGGGGTTGCCGAGACAACTGGCAGCATAGGATGGAATGTTGAAAGCAGCAAGCAGAATGATTACCGTTAGAATCGTTGTTGCAATACTTCTACGCATGAGTTACTCGAAGAGGTTTTGATAACCGGCTGCATTCGCACTGTCACCCGGGCTCCCTGCGGAATCTGCCCCGAAGATTCCAACAATTGCGGCTGAGTTGGACATTTCGAGAAAGGTTTGTCCACGGAGTTTCTTCTGGCGCTCAAGAGCGGCAAGCATCACATCACTGCTTTTGAGATCCATCCGGATCGCCTCCACTTTCAGGAGTCCATCCAATGCCTCCAGTGTCGCTGCAGCGGCATTTTGGTCGTCCGTATACACCCGTTCCTGAATCTCTTTTCCTTTTTCGGTGGCCTTCTTTAACTCGGCACGGTCTGGCCCTAAGCTTGTCAAGGCTTTCGCGGCTTCGTATCGCTGCGTGGCGTAAAAGTTGTTTGTTGGTGAAACCACGATTTCACCTGTTTTTGGATCAAACCAGTGAATAGGGCCTCCTGCCAGGTCGTTTAGCAAGAAATCCATAATGCCTTTATCGCAACAAACAAATGGCGACTTCCCGGACACGAAATCCAGGAAGGTATCGAAATAATCTGGCAGCTGGATTTGTGGTGTGCAGTTGGTGAGCCAATCCTGTGCCCAGATGTGGAGAAAATCAAACGGATGGCTGAAGAAGTTTGCGATTCCCTTCAGCATATGCCAGTAGTCGTAGGCGTCGCCCAATAGATCTTTGAAGAGAAAGAAATATGAAAGGATCTCCTGCCACAGCGGTTCTTTCAGGAACCAGTAGGGATCGACAAAGCCCAAGATCCCACCGGCAGACAGAGAACTTGCTTCAACTGTTCTATCCATCGTGGAAAGGCCCGATGAACTGGCACCTTCTAACTGCATTCCAAGAATCGAGAACATTAAGAGGAAACAGATCACTTTTTTCATGGCTGGTCTTGACTTCCCGTTACAAGAATCTGAGGAACTAGGCCGAACATTTGCATCGACGCACTCGACGCTTCTTCCAGCGCTTTCTGGGCAGCGAGTTCCTCAATTGCATCCTGCGCAGCCAAAGCCACACGCGTTGCCTCAAGTTCCGTTTCTGATGCGGTTGCTCTTAAAATCGATCCCGAAGCCATGGCGATGTTTTTGGGAATGTTTTCTCCAAGCGTGATTGCGTTTCTGATGCGGTCGGCGTCAGCCACAATTGTGGGAACTGAATTTCTTGCAGCTGCAACTTGCTTCGGGGCATTGTTTGCCGCTTCATATATCTGCCAGCTTCTTCGCCCGAAGTTGGGGGAAGGGATCACGTCTCCATTGATGTCGTAGACCTGTGGAATTCCTCCAATCATTTCTGTGAGCTGGTTTTGAAGTGCGGAGGAGCACTCCAGATAAGGTTTTTGGCCGGCGATGAAAGCCAAAAATTCTTTAATATCTTCGAGCGTAGGATCCGGAGGCCAGGATTCAAAGAACAGTCCGCCTTTTGGAAGACAGGACTTGAGCGGATCGAGGATCTGTGCAACCCAGAATTGTTTGGTTAAGACATACTTTACGGAACCGTACAACTTCTCCCAATAACTTTTCAGCTCGTTGAATGTCCCCCAAATTTGTTTTGCGATAATAATCATCTCGATTAGGGCTACAATTTCAGACGGGATGACAAAGTTAATCGAGCCAGGAGCTGCCAATTGTGTAAGTGCTAACGGATCGCCCGTGTTCAGGCCCTGGAGCTGTAACGCCTGCGCCATCATTTCAGCCGGGAGACTATCAAAGGCTGCAAGCGAGCTTTCCACAGAATGATCTCCGGCTTGCACTAGCGCGGCTCCCGCGGAATAGGCAATGAGCACAACGATTGCAATGATTCGCTTCATCATGCTAACACCTCCTGTGATGCATGATCTTTTTGTTTTTCCACTTTTTGTTCTGCAAGGTGGAATCGATCCAGGTAATCCGTGTGTCTGCGGATTAAGTAAGACGGCGGGATAATCAGACGGTCGATATTGATACCGGTTCGCAAGAACTCCGAAAAAACACGTGGCTCGCTGTTTGGCGCAATTTCCTGCCAGTCATCTGCCGTGATATTGAGACTTCCCATCAGGTCGCAGTAACCTTGTTTCATCAGCAAAGTTTCGGCGCAGTTATCCACAAGAGCGGGAGCATGTGGGGATTTCGCGATATCTTTCAATTGCTGTGATATCAACCAGACTGCGAGTCCGGCCTTGCGTCCGGCGCGGATGAGCTGCTCCAGCCAGGATGCGATCATCGGGTTGTCGATGATCAGTCCCAGCTCATCGACAAGAAGGAATTTGTATTTATAACGCTCGTCCGTTACGGACAACCATACATTCTGCATGAGAAAGTAGCTCAGAAGGCTTACCAGGTGTCTGTCCCGTGATAGAGATTGGAAGTCAAAACAGATCAATGGATTTTCCAGATTCACCACTTTGGGATTAAAGAAAAAGTTTCCCAGTCGCCCCATGCACTCTTCGAATTCCGCGCGCAGTGTGTACCGGTAAATGAAGTTTTCGAGGTTGATGTCTTCCGGTTTTGTATTTGACGCAAACGCCCTTAAAAGCTCGTAAGCTTCTGACTGAGTAATTGTGATTCCTGGGCGCCCCTCCGTTCGTGCTTTTGGATCCGCAGTCATCTCTTGAATCAGGTATGCGACAAAGTTCAACTCCGCTTTGTTTTCCGGATTCCGCCGCACACGGCTCATGATGTCGAAACCGACTTCCGTGTTGTAATCCAGCGGAAAATATTCACCGCCATTTTCATCTACAAGAGTCCGGTAAGATCCGCCCTGAACCACTCCAAGATCGATCACCGTTATTGCTGTTTCGCCAGGATGCCTGGCTATGTGCGATTCAAGAAGCCATTCGCCAAGCAGAGTTTTACCCTGGCCTGAACTACCTGTGATGATCGCGTGCTGGTTCACTCGCGCTTCATCAAAGACGCGGAATCCATCAGGTGTGCCTGTTCGGTCTACAAATACGGCATCGGCATCGTGCAAATTCTGATTGGCAACGGTCAGATGAATTGGAAGCAGATGAGTAGCAACACTTGTAGTCGTCCGCCGGTTGAGCGATTTGTAAATCGGCGCCGGAGGGAGGCAACTGAAAAACAATGTGCCCGTACCGAAAAGTGGGCGAAGCGGTGTAAAGCCTAATAACCGGATCTTGGATATCAGCTCGTTTTGGTTCTTTTCCAGTTCTTCGGGACTTTCGGCTGATTGCATCAGGATGATTTGTGTATCAAAAATCCTTTCGCCACGTGCGTATTGTTGGATCTGTACTTCTTCCATCTGAGCTGCTTGCAAGTCAGCCCTCGGATCGGGAACACCGGTTAGCGCGGTTGAACGCGCGCTGTAGAAAATCCGCTGTCTTCTCCTTAGCAGTGTGTCCTGCTCACCTGAGGTAAGGCCGTTAAACTTTGCGCAAACCGTAAATTGCATTGGATAACTGCTGAGCAGAACCTTGTAGAAATCGCTCCGGACGTTCAAGCTGTAGTCCAGCACTGCGATCGTTCCGTAAAATCGCCCATTGAAGTACACGTAGCGTCCTTGCACATCCATGTCGGTGTCAACGAGGTATTCAGACAGGTAATGCGTAGAAAGTGGATCCTGCAGGAAATACTCCAGCGATTGCGCGTTCGAATTTAGCAAAGGATTGAAGAATTCGAGCAACCGGTTTCCTGTAAGGCGGTCGGAAGTGAGCTTGCTGAATGCTTCCTCCGCAGATCGCAGGTGTTTGTCTACATCGTCAAGGCGTTCGGCAATGACCTGCTGCATTTGTTCATGAGTCACGTTGTAAAGTGTCTTTAGATTCCGTTCCTGCAAACGGTAGTTGAGAACGATGAAGCCTTTCGTTTTCCATGCCAGCTTCTGATC
>JAKEFK010000387.1 GCA_022616075.1 bacterium | reverse complement strand
GTGACCTCAGCAGCTATTCCTTCTACACAATTAGAGACAATGGCGGTTGATTCGGAAGGAAACGCCTGGGTGGGCACACGCTCCGCTGTGAAGCGATACCGTAACGGTCAATTTGAGGATGTGCTCAAAACCTTTGCGCAGGCAATGAGGGCAGACCACAAAGGCGCTCTGTGGATCGGTTCTGGCCATGAAGTCATGAGATGGCAAAACGGCGCGACACAAGTGTTCCTCCTTCCGCCACCGCCTGCGAACGTTCGAATGAGGCCACCGATCACCAGCATTCTTCCCACAAAATCTGAAAGACTTTACGTAGGGACTCAACTCGGACTATTCGCCCTCTCCGGCAAGCAATTTCAGAAGGTTTCGGACGCTGAGATTCTTGCGCTGCTTGAAGATAGCAAAGGCAATGTCTGGATGGGAATTTCGGACGGACTCAAACGGATGACACAGGGAAAGACTTTCGATGTCCCGTTACCGCGCTAATCGCGGATGACCCTTACCTTTTCCGGAATCGGCACATGAGTTCCATCGATAAATACAAGAGCTTCTTCATCAAAAAAGGCATTCTCGAGACCCAGATCATTGACCCGGTCCAGGAACTCCTGGATTTCCATTCGTTCCTCCGGCGTTAAATCCTGTTCATTCCATTCGAATTTCAATATCCCTCCTTTCGGAGTGTAAGAAGGGGGATTGGGAGATGATGGGGATGAGGAGATAATTTTTAATCTCCATATCTCCGATATCTCCTCATCCCCCTTCTTACACGCAGTTCTAGTATAAAGGAAAAAACGGGGCAAACCGAGTAGAATAACCCCATGGAAAGCGGCCGCAACCTGCCGATCTATATCATCGCTTTTACTGCCTTTAGCGTGCTTTGTTATTTTGGCGCAACGGTGATGGTCACGATCGTGCTGGCAATTCTCGTTGCCTATTTGCTGGATCCTGTTGCGAATTTATTGCGACGAATACACATTCCGCGAAGTATTGCAATCTTCTTTTCCATGTTTGTTGCCACAGTCCTTCTGGCTGCGATCGTGATTCTTTTTATCGATCGGGCGCAGGCATTTTCCGATAACCTTCCACGCTACCGGTCCAAAATTCAGCGGGTCACAGGAAACATCAGCAAAAGACTTCTGGCTCTGGAAAAAAAGTCGGAGGACTTCAGCAAGGTGATTTTTCCAAGAACCAGCAGAACCGAACCGAAACCGATGCTGGTGGAGCAATACTCCGGCTGGGGTGACTATTTTCGGATCGGTTTCAGCGGTTATCTGGTTCAAATCAGTTTTTTTCCCTTTCTTGTTTATTTTTTGCTGATAGAAAAAGATTCCATCAGGCTTTTTGTCACCGATCTCATCCGGGGCCGTTCCATAAGTTTGACGGACAGTATGGTCGAATCGACGGCCTCGCGAATTGTCAGTGAAGTGAATAACAGAATTCGTGGATTCGTAGTTGGTTATCTGGTCAGCACCATTGTACTTTTCGCTTTCGCCTGGCTGATCTTTCTGGCCTTTCAAGTGGAAGAAGCTCTCATCTGGGCGTTCGTGTTTGCGTTGATGAATATTCTTCCCTTTTTAGGAGCCATTTTTTCTGTGATTCCTCCGCTGATCATTGCAATTTTGCAATTCACTTCGATTCAGAAGACTTTGTTACTGGTCGGCATCTGCCTGGGATTTCATCTCGTTTATGCAAACTGGCTGATACCGCGAACGACCGGACGAAGGACAGCGCTTTCTCCGCTTGTTGTTTTAATCGCCATGATGTACTGGGGATTCTTATGGGGCGCAATCGGAATTTTTCTGGCAATTCCCCTGACCGCTTCTCTGCGCTCCATCTGGAATCAGTACCGCAACCTTCCGTTGCTCGATCAGCGAAAGAAAGCGAAACCTGCTTAGGAAGCGGGACGATTACTGATCCACTGAGCATCGTTATCGGAAGCGATCTTTTTCATGGATCTTCCGGTCAGAACGGATTGATCATCCTTTTTTACTCCAATCGGTTTTAAACGCTCCCCTTTCTTCAGCAACAACCAGTGATCTTTGTCACCTTCTCTCATCTTCGTTTTTACGAGAACCCACTCCCCTTTCAGTTTTTCACCGTGCAGATAAACGTGTAACTTCCCTTCGTAATAGGCTTTGATGGGGTCCTGTTCCATCGTTGTGTAGGTTCCGATGTCCCAAACCATCACCGTTCCCGCGCCGTAGTTGCCTGAGGGAATGATCCCTTCGAATTTTGCGTAATTCATCGGATGATCCTCAACGTGAACGGCCAACCTTTTATCATTCAGCTCCGTTGGAAGACCGTTAGGCACGGCCCAGGACCGCAAAACGCCATCCATTTCCAGCCGGAAGTCGTAATGGAGGCGGCGGGCAGCATGCTTTTGAATCACAAACATCGGCTCCTTCTTCCCTCTTTTCACTTTGCCTTTCCCTGGAGCAGGCTCTTTTGTCTTTGTGAAATCTCTTTTTGCTTCGTAAGCTTTCAAGCTCCGATCCCCCTGTAGCGCGGACCTCCGGCCGGCGCTGTTTCGCAGGCGGGACGCCCGCGCTACTTTGCTTTGAACGACTTTTTGTTTCGGGGCCTGAAACTTTCGCGGGATCTTCTGTTTTATTGTCAGTACCGGTTCAAAAAGATCTCCCATTTTTTTTACGCGTTGAAGCGCCTCAGCCGGTTCAAAATAGAGTTGGTCCGCATCCGCTTTCTTTATAGCGGCGCTCAGTTCTTTCCAGTTGACCGGCATAGAAATACTCGGAATTTCACGGCTTGCTCGCAGTGAATAAACAGAGGCTGTCGTTTTATGCTCTGCGTTTTGACTCCAATCAATAAAAACTCTCCCGGTCCGGACCAGTTTCGACATTGTGGAAACGATTCGATCCGGATGCTGATTGGCCAGCATCAGAGCTATCACTTCCGCAAACCCCCGCGTGGTTTCAAAATCGGTTGGTGTATTCAAAGGCACGTAAACTTGAACGCCTTTCGAGCCGGAAGTCTTTGCGAAACTTTCCAGGTTGAGCGAATCCAACACTTCCTTGATCAGGAATGCAACCTCCGCAGATTCCAGAATGCCGGCGGGTGGTCCCGGATCCAGATCGAAAACCATCATGGTGGGCGCTGTAAATTTTGGCGCTCTCGAAAGCACAGTATGCAGTTCCAGATTCGCCATGTTCGATGACCAGACCAGAGTGGGCAAATCATTCACGAGAATATGGCGATTCGGTTCATTACCCGTGTTGCGGCCAAAGTAGGTTGTTTTGATCCAGTTTGGTGTATGCGACGGAGCATTTTTTTCGTAAAAAAAATTCCCGTGTATTCCATCCGGATATCGCTTCATCGTTAATGGCCGGTTCTTCAAATGCGGAAGAAGGGCGGGAGAAATCTTGATGTAATAGTCGATCACTTCTCCCTTAGTGAATCCCGTTTCGGGATACATTACTTTGTCTAAGTTCGATACAGAAATCGTGCGCCCGGCAATTTCTAACTTTCCTTCTGTCATCTTCATATAGCCTGGCGGACAAAATCCAGAATCTCCTGATTTACATATTCGGGTGGAGTAATTTCGAACAGAGGTTTCTTTTGCCAGATACCGGGCGGAATTCCTTCCCACGCTGGAGACTCAGATCGTGGAGTGATCACGATGCATGCGTCCGCGCGCTCCAGAAACTTTTTCGCGGAGGCTTTGAAATCGGCTGTGGCATAATCGAGCACCACCAGATATAAATCTGGTTTCAAAAATTCCAGAATGCTATTGCTTTCCAGAATCGAATGAGGCTGCTCCTTTAGAATGTCCTGAATAGCGGGAAAAGCCTCTGACAACATTCCCTGTTTGGTTCGGACCCAGAGGGAACGCTGCGCGCCGGCTGCCAGAAACCGGCACGTGTCTCCGCGTCCCATTGGATTTTTCTCTTCAAGAATCGCAAAACGGTGCTCCTCAGCGGCGCAATGACAGGACCGGCCGTTTCGGGAGCAGATCCCATGTCCGTACTGTGTAATCTTTATGGCGGTCCAGTTCAAATCCTGCGTGGCTTTGATGATCCCGGCCATAACGGAAGTCTTGCCGATGTTTCTGGAATGACCGCCCACCACTATTTTCATCCTTTCTATTTTAGGTCGTGGAATGAGAATCGTCACCTCATCATTTTCAAAAACGCTTTCAAACTGCTCGCCCAGAGCCACTTTCGACAAACTGCGCTCCTCCAATCCCCAAAAAATGTAGCGGATTCGATTCTTGATCAGAAACTCAATTTCAGGCTTCTGAAAAAAGCTCACTACTTCTGATCTTTTCCTCCCAATTTCAGGAGTTAACGACGAATGCCCCAGATAAGAGGCAAATCCTGAAAAACCGGGAATCAAGTTTCCTGTTACAAAACCGCTTAACACAACGCCATCTTTTTCCTCGTGATTCGCCAGCCATCGAAACGCCTGTGCGTAAGCCGAGCTCACATAGAAAGGCATCTGCCGCGGTCGTAGCTCATCTATGAGTTTTTTAGTGAGCCAAAGGTTGCTGAATGAAAAGAGAACGATCCACAAGAATAAAATTGCTGGCTTTCGGACCCTCTCCAACCCGAACGCTCCCAGTATTGCAAGTGGAAATTGGATACCGGCAATCAAACGCCTCTGGAAGGGGAAAGGCAAATATGCCATCACAAATTGAACCAGGATCCAGACACTTAAGAAGTACAACAGGGTTTTTTGATCAGACCGCTGACGCAACACACTGATCCCAACAACCGCAAGGATGAATAAAGGAAAAAAAGCAGAAATGTACGAATAGACCGGCGGCGAACCCATCAGGTTTTGCGCAGAGCCCCATCCGGAAAACGCCGGGGTAGTTTTTAGATGCTGATAGTACAAAAAAGGTGCGAGTGAAATTCCTGCTGTAATGACGAGCACAATCATCTGTGTTTTCCGGTTCTTTAGGATCCACAAATTCGCCATGCAAACACCGATCAGAATTACAGCTTCGAACGGATGTTCCCACCACAGCAGCAATAAACAGATAAAATAAAGCGCCGGAGCTCCTGCGTAAAAAGCCGCAATGCCGGCCCACAAGAAAAGCAACGAGTAAAGAAAGTGCGGAGACTCCCCAAGAGAAACAAACAAAATGGCCTCAGGGATATCCACATCAGCGGAAGGAATCCAGTGCCTCACCAAAAAGCCGGCTCCGGAAGTAAATACAAGCAGCAGAAAAGCACGGATCACCAAATTCGAATCCAAATCGTATCGCCGGATCATCGGAAAAAGCAAAACCAGCAAAAGGAAACCGCAAAAAATTCGCAGTATGTGAAAAACAACACTGTTGGAAAGAGAAGTGAAACGGAAAGGCTGTGACAGCAGAAAATAGACCGGTCTTACGAAATCTCCGCCTTGCAATTCAGCAGTGAATTTGTTTTGCAAAAAAAAATGTCCCCGGCGGCTTTGATCGATCCAGGAAAGATGCGTGCTGTAATCCGACGCATTGATGCTGCGAATGCCGGTGTACATACGATCTTCGGTTTGATGAAAGCATCCATAAAGGTACCAGAGTGAGGAGCCAAATATTGCGAGCGTGATCAGAAATGCGCGAAGTCTCATAGTGAGGTGGTGCGGGTGTCGCACCCGCATGATTAACTTAGCACGAATTCACTATGCTTCCTGATCCTTCGGCCTCACTCCAGTTTTAAATCGAACCGTGCTTCGCGCGATTTGCCGTTTTGATGTTCCACGACAAGCTTGATGATCCAGGCCGGTGATCCTTGAAATTCACTGGCCGCAATTGTTCCGATGACGTTCGCTCTCGTGGCTTGCGCATGATCCGGTGCGATCCGTTTCCATTGCGCAGGATTTGCTCCCGCTCCTATCTCCAGCCAGTAACGCTTCATCGTATCGGCGTCCGCTGTGCCCTGCACTTGCAACGATTGCGTGCCTCCCTCCGCTATCACGTTGACTCCCGATATTTCCGCTGTGATGAAGAAGTTCGGATCCGCTTGCAATGCTGCCGATGCATTGAGCAGTCCGTATCCGGTCAGTTGATCAAGACCTGGAACGTTGATATCACGCGAGGATTGCAACAACATTCGTTCCACCTGCTCATTCGTAAGATTCGGATAAGCGCTCAGAATCAACGACGCAGCTCCTGCCACAATCGGCGCAGCAAACGAGGTTCCGCTCGCGCGGTAGTACCTTTTGTCCTGTCCAACGTAAGCTTCTCCCGCTGCGTATCTAACCTCCGGAATATCTCGCATTAAATCCGTCGATCGCGCTCGTAGACTCAAGATGTCGTTTCCGGGCGCCGTTATATCTATCCCTGCTCCCCAATTCGAATATCCAGCCGGCTTATCTGCAAAATCGCTTGCCGCTACCGCCAGTACGTGATTTGATCCGGCAGGGCCAAAATCATTGATATCTGCTCCTTCATTTCCCGCTGCAACTACTACAAGCACTCCCCGCTTGTGAGCCTGATCAATCGCCATCTGTTCGATCCGTGTCAATTTCTTTCCGCCAACACTGATGTTGATGATCCGCGCTCCATTCTCTGCTGCATAAAGAATCGCTTCTGCCAGATAAGATGCCCGCGTGTGACCAAACGCGTTTAATGCCTTCAGCACCATGATTTCCGCGTAAGGATTCATCCCGCTAATTCCGATTCCATTCCCTTTGGTCGCTGCAATCACTCCTGCTACAAACGTTCCATGACCGTCATCATCCCATGGCAAATTATTCTTACCGATGAAATTCCATCCGATTACATCATCTATGTATCCATTGTTATCATCATCTTTTCCGTTATCCGCAACCTCTCTGCTGTTCTTCCAGATCTGATCCCACGAAATATCTTGATGGTTCCAGTCCAATCCCGTATCAATCACTGCTACAACCACAGGCTTTGGCTGTTTCAACAAAGCCCATGGAGAATTTGCATCCGCCGTCAGTCCGATTCGCTTGATCGCCCATTGATCGTCATACTGCTGCTTCCACGAACCTTTCGATGAATAGTAAGGATCGTCCGCTTGCTTATCTCTGCAGTAATTCGTTTCTGAAAACAAAACATCCGTTGTATCTTTCACCCAGTCGGCCACCTGCAACTCCGCGCTTTTTGGATACGTCAGCGTAACCATCTGCGCCGTATCGCGCACCACAAATGTTTGCGATACGTATTTCCGAAGCATTGCTGGCACCCTTCTTTCAAGATAGGAAAGCATCGGCGCCTCCTTCAGCGCGATGTTCTTACTTTCCATCGGAGTTAAATCCACTTCCTTCAACACCCCTGTCATTTCCCCTTGCACTGCTCCCGGAGGTTGTGGGCCGGACGAAGTCACTGTCAATGTGCCGTCTTCACTCGTTACTCCTTGAATCGGATCCGCATCATGTTTTGTCGTTTCATCTTTCTTGTTGCCGGCAATCGGCAAGGCCGGCGGCGCTGCGCTGAACTTTACCAGTGCTCCTTTCAAATTCCGCACTATCGTTTTGCCTGCTTCCAGAACTTTCGCTGTTGCTTTGATTGTTAAGTCCGGCGGTGGCTCAGGCTCTGGTTCATCGCGCGGATCATCCGGTTCCGGTTCATCACGCGGATCATCGGGCGTGGGAACATCCCCTGGATCCTCAGGCGTTGGCGTATCGCTTGGATCTTCCGGCGTGGGGGTGTCT
>JAKEFK010000386.1 GCA_022616075.1 bacterium | reverse complement strand
TTTATCTTTGTCAGGCTTCAGAGCTAAAACAGGAAGCGTGAAGAGAATGGCTAAAGAAAAAACAACGGCAAAAATGCGTGATTTGATCTGCACAACTCCTCCCTTTAATCCATGGATCCCGATTTGATTGTATTAAATAACATTTCCGTTGAGTTGCAAACTAGAGCGGACTGGAAGTCCGCGCTCCATCTAGTTTTGTGGTATCTTAGCTGATCTTATGGAGTCGACAATAACAGAAACAGGGGTGGAGAAACCCCGTTTTCTTGACTGGCGGCGCAGCTCCATTTTGCGAAGAATCGCCGCGCTGCGCATTGAAGAATTTATCGCATATCTATTTTTTATCCCCTGTTTGGCAATCACTCTCCGCGCCAATTCTTTTTTCTGGCTGGAAGGCTACGGTATGGGGCGTAAAATCGCGGGAGGACTCTGGCGGATCGGAGTGGTTACGGCAATGCTCCCCTTGATCCCGTATCTCTCCCGAAAATCTGAAACATCCCGTTTCTTTACGGTTGTCCGAAATGCTTTACCTTTTCTGATCGCCATTGCGATCTACACAAATCTTCACGACACCATTCACTTCGTAAATCCTAACGATGTTCAGGACTGGTTCTTGAGAGCCGATATCTGGCTTTTCGGTGTGGAACCAACTCTCTGGGCCCAGCAGTTCTACCGGCCCTGGCTAACCGAGCTTTTGTCCTTCTGTTACGCAAGCTACTTACCTCTGACCATTCTGATTCCTCTGGTGCTGTACATAAGAAGGAGGGATCTGGAAGCCCGCGAGACATTACTCGGGATCGTTTTGTGTTTTTACTGGGGCTATCTGTTGTACATTCTCTTTCCCACGGTGCCGCCACGTCTGTGGATTGCGGATCAGTACACCAGAGATTTTGAAGGATGGATGCTTCTCGCAACTCAGAGGGCCATGGTTTCGATTTCGGAATCTTCCTCACGCGCGGCGTTTCCTTCTTTGCATATCGCAATAACGTTTCTCACTTTAACTTACGCTTTTCGGTTTGTTCGGAAACTATTTTGGGTTTTGTTGCCGCTAGGAATCGGATTGATCGTCGCTACGATCTACCTCCGCCATCATTATGTAGTCGATTTGATGGCGGGAATTCCGCTGGCCATTCTTGCGTACCGGTATTCACCCGCGTGGGAGCGGAGGTGGGAAAGCATAAGAGCTCATTTAACGCAAAGAAAGTAGAAAAGTAGTGGCAGAGCATTTTCCATATGTCTGTATACACAGACCTTGTAACTAGACTTCGATTTTACACGGGACTATTATCGGTCGCGAAAATGCTCTGCAACATTCTGGCTTGCAGAGCATTTTCGCGCAGAAACTATGTTCGTGATATTGTGGCCATTTTCGGGATAACCAACATGTTCAAAGTAACAATGGCAAATGCTCTGCCACTACATTTTGCTTTGAATGTATTTCTTTACGTTGTTTTCCAGGATCGAAAGAGGGATGGCGCCGCTTCCAAGTACCACATCATGAAATTCCCGGATGTCGAATCTTTCTCCCAGCTCTTTCTGCGATTGTTTGCGCAGCTCCTGGATTTTTAGCTCGCCGATTTTGTAAGCCAGAGCTTGACCGGGCCACACAATATAGCGATCGACCTCCACAGTGATGTCATGCTCCGACTTGCTTGCATTTGCCATGAAATAATCGATTGCTTTTTGGCGGTCCCATCCCATCACGTGTATGCCTGTGTCCACTACGAGGCGAATAGCGCGCCACATCTCGTAAGCGAGCTGACCAAACTTTGAATAGTTGTCCTTATATAAACCAAGTTCGGGGCCGAGACTTTCGCTATAGAGTCCCCAACCTTCGACGAATGCTGTGTAGTGGCCGAAGTTGCGGAACTTTGGCACGTTTTCCAGCTCTTGAGCCAGCGAAATTTGCAGATGATGTCCTGGAACTGCTTCATGAATCGAAAGAGCTTCCATTTCCCATTTAGGTCGCATTTCCAACCTGTAAGTATTTGCGTAGTACCACCCGGGCCGTCCTGCCTTCAAATTCCCTTCATTATAATAGGCGGTGGTTTGAGAAGGAGCAGAATATTCAGGGATTTCGCGGACGCCATACGGTGTTCGCGGTAATTTTCCAAACAATTTCGGCAGCTCCGCATCGATCCTTTTGCAAATATCGCGATAGCCGGTCAACAATTCTTCTGGTTTTGTGTAAAAAAAGCGTGGATCGGATCTCAAGAAATGTAAGAACTCATCAAAACTGCCTTTGAATCCGGTCTCCGTGATAACTTTGTCCATCTCGGAACGTATGCGAGCGACTTCACGAAGCCCGATTTCATGAATCTGTTGTGGAGTCAGATCGGTCGTCGTAGAGGTTCTAGCTAAGTACGCGTACCATTCTTTTCCATCCGGAAGAGAAGAAATCCCGATTGTTTCACGCGTGTTTGGAAAATATTCTTTCGTCCAGAACTCGTGCAGCTTTTGATACGCTGGAACGACTTTCGTTTGAATCGCCTGTTTTCCCTGAGTGCGCAACCGGTCCTGATCCGCTTTGCTGATCTCTTCCGGGAATTTCTGAAAGGGTTCATTGAAGGCGCTCTTTTCTACTTGATCCACAACATGAGCCTTGATTTGATCTGCAACCGCCCGAAGCGTTATTTTTGGCGGCGTGACCTTCATCTTTAATCCTTCTTTCATTCGATCAATCGTTTGATCCATCATCACGGGGAACTTGTTCAGTCGAGTAATATAATCTTCGTAGTGCTTTACGTTTTTGAAAGGAAGCTGTGTGACGGCGTCCGGGGCTTGCTGCTGAATCCCTCCCATTTGATTGATCATGACTACGTAATCCGGAAAACGATGGCCTTCGACAGACTGTTTGAGATTCAAAAGGTAAAGATCGTAGTTCAATTGATTTGTTTCCGAGAGTTTGGAGCGGTCGATCGCTTGCAGTTTCTTCAACACTTCCAGGTCGTGGGCTTGTTCCTGTTTTACGGCTTCCAAAGAGACGTCCGGAAGCTGATCGTTATATCGCAGATCTCCCAGTATAGTTGCGTAAAGCGGATTCCGCTTGATTCCATATTCCCATTCTTCTTCGAAAAACGCATTCAGTTTTTCATCTTCGCTCATTGCGGCATTCCCATTTTGCGTAAACACAATCAAAATAAAAAGAACCATGAAATAGAATCGCATTTTTCCCTCACTCCGAAACAATCATTATACTGGTCACTGGCCACTAGTCACTGGTCACTATTTTTGTGATAACATATTCTCGGAAGGCGGGCATAACTCAGTTGGTAGAGTGCAAGCTTCCCAAGCTTGATGTCGCGGGTTCGAGCCCCGTTGCCCGCTCCAATAATTTAGCACTAAGGGAACAGTCTAATGAAATTTTTTGACCCGAAGAAAAAAGAACCTTCAGCGATGAATAACCCTGCTTCGGCACCGAAACCTACGAATGTTCAAGGTTCTATTCCGGTGTCGAACCCATATCCGCAGCCAACACCTGTTGTTCCAGAAAAACCCAAGGTGGAAACTGTAAAGCTCGACCCTGTGAAAATGGAACCAGTGAAGCCTGAACCGGTCAAGCCTGAAGCTCAACCTGCGGCGCCTGCAGCACTCACGGTGAGCATACCTGTGCCCGAAATTCCTAAGTCTGCTCCGGTCGCAAGAACAATTGGGAAAACGCTAATCGGCAATAGTGTCATCATCCGCGGAGACATCACGTCAGAAGAGAATCTGCAGATCGAAGGAGTTGTGGATGGCAGCATCGAAAGCAGCAATGACGTTCATGTTGGCGTCGAAGGGAGAGTGAATGCCACAATTCGCGCCAGCAACATTGTGATTCATGGAAGAGTGATTGGTGATGTTGCTGCAACGAATCGCGTGGAACTGGCGCCTTCGGCGTTGCTGCAAGGTAATATCCGGGCTCCCAAGCTGGCTATTGCTGAAACTGCTCTCTTTAAGGGAACGATCGATATGCGCCCGAAGGAAACCTCACCGGTCCGTGAGAGCAAAGAAAAGAACGCAGCAGCTTTGGAAACGGTCGAAAAGTAAGCTCTGCATAAAAGCGTCTTCACGTCGCGAGTCGATTTGTCTGCGCGTCGTCAGGGGGTAACTATGGTTCGTCCGCCACAGTACAAGAATCTCATTAACGGCGAATGGGTCGATTCTTCTTCCGGCAAAACATCTTTAAACACCAACCCTGCCGATAAGGAAATCATCGGAGAGTTTCCCGATAGCAATGCCGAGGATGTCGCCGCCGCAGTAGCAGCCGCGAAAAATGCGTATCAATCGTGGAGATTGGTTCCGGCCCCCAAGCGCGCGGAGATCCTGTTTCGCGCTGGCGAGTTGCTGCGTGAACAAAAAGATCAACTGGCAAAGGACATGACGCGTGAAATGGGAAAGGTCCTTAAGGAATCAGGCGGTGATGTTCAAGAAGCAATCGATATGACCTACTTTATTGCGGCGGAAGGACGCCGCTTGCACGGACACACGACGCCTTCTGAACTGCCGGATAAATTCATGATGTCTGTTCGCATTCCTTTGGGCGTTGCTTCGATCATCACACCATGGAATTTTCCGATGGCGATTCCATCCTGGAAAATAATTCCCGCGCTCGTGACGGGAAATACTGTTGTATTCAAACCCGCCGAAGATACTCCGCTGTCCGCGCATCATTTTGTGCGAATCTTGAAAGAAGCGGGCGTGCCGGCCGGAGTTGTGAATCTTGTTTGTGGATCCGGAGAAGCGATCGGTTCCGATCTGGTTACTCACTCCGATGTATCGATCATTTCCTTTACCGGAAGCACCGAAGTCGGCAAGATCATCAATCAAAATGCGGCTTCCACTTTCAAAAGAGTGTCTCTGGAAATGGGTGGTAAAAACGGAATCATCGTGATGGAGGACGCAGATGTGGATCTGGCAGTGGATGGGGCTGTATGGGGAGGGTTCGGCACGACCGGTCAGCGCTGCACCGCGGCGAGTCGCGTCCTGTTGCACGAAAGAGTCTACGATGAGTTTCTGGAAAAATTTGTCAGCAGGGCAAAAAGTCTTAAAGTTGGAAATGGCTTAAACCCACAGACGGAAATGGGTCCCTCAATCAATGAAGCTCAGCTTTTTAAAGTGGAGAAATACGTTCAGATAGGAAAACAGGAAGGTGCGCGGTTGATGTGCGGTGGGGCGCGTCTGGAAGGTGGGATCTATGATCAAGGATTTTTCTATGCGCCCACGATTTTCGCAGAAGTGGATCCCCATATGCGCATCGCGCGCGAAGAGATTTTTGGTCCGGTAGTGGCTGTGCTCCGGATCGGCAGTCTGGACCAAGCTCTGGAGATTGCAAACGACACACCTTACGGACTATCGAGCGCAATCTATACAGGGAACGTGAACCATGCGTTTCGCGCTATGCGCGACCTCTACACGGGAATTACTTACATCAATTCTTCCACGATCGGAGCGGAAGTTCACTTACCATTCGGCGGGACGAAACAAACCGGGAACGGCCACAGGGAAGGGGGACCCACCGTCATAGATCTGTTTACCGAATGGAAAACGATTTACGTCGACTTCAGCGGTAAACTGCAAAAAGCCCAAATCGACAACAACTAAGGTTTTAACGCAGAGACGCGGAGACGCAGAGACGCAGAGATAAAGAGATTTTTTTCCTCTGCGACTCTGCGTCTCTGCGTTTAAAAATAAAACTATGGATAGGTGGAGACTGCTCGTACACCCCGACCTGTCTGGCTACCAGCAAATGGCAATTGATGAAGCCCTATATCTGCTGGCAACTCCGGATTCCGTCCCGGTGCTCCGGTTTTATACCTGGCAGAAACCCACTTTGAGCCTGGGTTTCTTTCAGGATTACAAGAGGGTTGTAAGTGAGCCCTTCGTTATGCATAATAATATAGATGTAGTACGACGGATTACTGGCGGACGTGCCGTACTACATCAATTTGAAGTTACTTATGCGTTGGCTGGGCCACTTAAAAATCAATTCGCAGACAAGTCATTGAAGGAGACGTACCGGTTGATAGCAGAGGCGCTGAATCGGGGACTTGCATCGCTGGGCGTTCCGCAGGCCCAGTTTTCGAAAGACGTTTCCAGTCAGGAATCTCAGAATGAATCCCGCCTGCCGCAGTGTTTCGTTGCGGTTTCGCGGTACGAGATTGCAAAAGATGTGCGCAAAATCATTGGAAGCGCTCAGAAAAGATCACGGGACAGGTTCGTTCAACACGGTTCGATATTGCTCGATTTTGATGTCGCGTTCCAGAACGGCTGCATCCTGAATCCCGACTTGCAGATCGAAAAAAAGGTAGCACCGCTAAATCCTATGCTAGGCCGCGCGCTTTCACTGGCTGAGGTCAGCGATCACTTTAAGAAGGCCTTTGAAGAGCAATTCCAGGTGACAGCTGAACCAACAGAACTGGAAAAAAGTGAACGAGACCTCTCTCGCTCGATGGAAGAGAAATACCAGAGCGCTGAATGGACTGAACGCGGATGCAGATAAAGAATTTTCACATCATCAGAAGTCTGGAACGGAACACTCTTTCCGAACTTTTTCTTGCGCGCCACGTCCACGACAACTACTACGTTAAAATCCGTCTTTATGACCAGTCCAACATAACCAACGAAGAAATTCGGGAAGCGATCCTTCAACGTCTGCGCAATGCGTATCAGATGCGGCATCGCAACATCATTGCAACTCTGGATTATGGCGTTGAGGGCAGGTACATGTATCAAATTCAGGAGCACATGGATTGGGGAACGCTTGACGATCTTCTGGAAAAGGTTTCCCACGTGCCTCCCGAAATCGCCTCTTTTATTCTTCAGGAAATTCTGCGCGGCCTGCAGTACGCCCATAGCATTGGTATCTTTCACGGGATGCTCAGTCCGTCCCGTGTGCTGCTTTCGTCGAATGGCATCGTAAAACTTCACGATTTCCAGTTTCTGGATTTAAAACACACGTTCCTGAACAAGATTCACACAAAGTTGAAGGCAAAACAGCAAATGTACCTTGCTCCGGAGCATTTGCTGGGCAAAGAAGCGGATTATCGCTGCGATATTTTCTCGGCCGGGGTAATTGCTTACAAAATGTTGACGGGCCGGCATCCATTTCTGGAAGAAAAATCTGAATGGACGGTGATGCAAATCATTGCGTGCAACGCCAAGCTTTTGTTCGAGTTGGATCCCACGCTTCCTCCGCCCATGGAAGACCTCGTGGAAAAGATGATAGAGAAGGAACCGAGCGGAAGACTTCAGTCCTCAGAAGAAGCCTTAAGAATGATCGATAGCTATACAACAGATTTTGGGGAAATACGGTCGTACGAAGTGCTGGCGAATTTTCTGAAAAAGCCCGGCCAGTCGGTGGATCAATTGAAGGCTCTTCGCGCTGATGAATTGCTGCAGCAAGCCGCGCAGTTTCAAATCCAGGATCAATCGGAGCGAGCTCTCGTGGCGTTTCATCGCGCCCGTTTCTTGCGTCCCAAGGACAAAAACATTGAGAACGAGATTAAGTTGCTCTGCAACCGCCTTGGCTATTCCGGAGGTTCGAATGACGATCCTATTGTGCTGCAACTGGAACAATCCTTAAAGGCGAATCCTGACAACATTCAAGTTTTGCAACGCCTTTCCACACTGGCAAAATCGCGCGGTGATCTTCTGGAGTGCATCGCTTATCACAAAAGAATTCTGAAAATACATCCCAAGGATGTGTTCTCGAATGCCCAGTTGCGGCAGTTGCTCGAAAAGGATGACCGTGATGCGCTGTTTTCCCCAAACGAAACGAAGTGGACTCGCTGGCAGGATTTTTATAGAAGTCAGCAGCGTCCGGTGTGGCAGCGCTGGGGGTTCCTGCAGGGCAATATCTCTCTAATAGTCGCCGTATTTGGTCTCGCCGTGCTGATTGCGGCGCTACATACACTTCGATGGATCCCTGTGCAAAATGTCGATGCGGCGCCTCCGTATATTTTGATGCCTGCGACACAGCTGGTTTCGAATCAGAAAATCAACCAGCTTTGCGAACAGGCTGCTTCTGTTTACAGTCAGGGCGCGATACGGGAAGCGATAGAGATTCTTTCGAAAGCTCCGCTTCCGGAAAAAGGAGCTTCTACTGCTCGAGCCAGGCTTCTTCTTGCCCGCTATTACCTCGAAACAGAGTTGAAAGAAGAAGCCATGGAGACTCTGGAGAAAATCGATCTGCCGTCCGCTGAGTTGCAGCAACGGGTTGAAGCTCTTCAGTTGAAGGCTGAGATTTACAGGCGGGCAGGAAAGTATGGCTATGCCATCGATCAATACATGAACATCGAAGTCATGCCCGGGCTCTCCGCTGTTCAGCGAAGTGAAGCGTCGGCAAAGGTTCAGGAATTGCAAGACGAAGCGCTTCAACTGCAACTCGAAAAACAGGAGCTGAACGGCACAGTTTCAGATAAAGGTAAAAGTTCTTTCTAGCCGCTCCTGGTATCAACCGCGATTACTCGTGATGTGATCCACAAATTTGGTTGCGAAGCCGAGTGCCGCATCGCGATTCGGGAAACAAGATGCTTGCAGATATTCTCGTCCATATTCCTCCGAAGTGAAAACAGATTGAGAACAATTCTTTGCCGGGAAGTTTTCACCCCATTTGAATTGTTTCATGCTTGCGTAATCACCTGGATCAGCCCAGCAGGTCAAGGAATTTGGCGGGCATATGAAATGATATTGTTTGATTTCCTGGCTCTGCGCATCATAGGAGTAGCTGTATTCGATACCGGCCTGATACAACGATGCAAAAGTGCTCATCACCCTTTTCTTCCCGAATTTAACCATTCTGTAAACTTGAAGCTCATACTGACCGTTAGAGAGTGGATTGAGAACGATCGTAAACTTGCCCTGCGCCAGTTGTTCCACGGATTGACTCCGGAGACTGATGTTGTCCAGATAGGTTGAAACATCTCCATTCGCTTTTTGCATTTTCGATTTGCCTATCAATTGAATTGCAGCGGTTGAACCAGATTGTCCGTAAAGAGAGAGTCCACAAAGCAGAACAATGAACATCCCGAAAACTACGTTCCGATTGGTTTTCATTCTAAAACTCCTCACTTTCAAGTGTTGTGAGGATCTGGGTGAATCAGGTATCAAATGCAGAGTCGTTTCGTTGTGGAACTACGGGCCTTCGATGCGTGGTCCGATGTGCGACAGAGTGTAAGAATGTCGTGATATGATTCGAGTTTAATTTTGATACTGGAGGCACTCATGGGATTTTCCACTGATGCAATACATGCAGGACAGGAACCTGAACCCGCAACAGGCGCGATTACGGTTCCGATTTTTCAAACGTCCACTTATGTTCAGGAAGCGCTCGGGAAACATAAAGGTTACGAGTACGCAAGAACTCAGAATCCTACGCGTAGCGCATTGGAAAAGAATATTGCGGTGCTCGAAAAAGGATTCGCAGGATTTGCGTTTTCTTCGGGAATGGCATCCATCACGGCTGTGACGATGTTGCTCAAAGCAGGAGACCATGTCATTTGCACAGACAATGTCTATGGTGGAACTTACCGGCTCTTTGCGCGGATTTTTTCGAATCTCGGTCTGGAATTCACTTTCACGGACACATCGGGTTTGGAGAATATTCGCAAATCCATGAAACCCAATACGCGCATGGTGTTCCTGGAAACGCCGACAAATCCGCTTCTAACGCTTACCGATTT
>JAKEFK010000385.1 GCA_022616075.1 bacterium | reverse complement strand
GGCACGAGCTGAGGCTAAACCACCAGAAACCATAAAAGACAGCATGCCTCCTCCACCGGTCATTTGCCTTCTTGCAAGCTGGCAAAAGGGCGAGCTTTCCAACCATGGATAATTTACCTGAATTACATTTTCTTGGGACCCAAGAAAACGCGCCAACTCAAGGGCATTCTCGCACTGTCGCTCAATGCGGACGCCCAGGGTCTTTATCCCTCGCAGGAGGACCCACGCAGCGTGTGGATCAAGTATATTGCCCAACAGTGTCTGTGCATTACGTATGGTTTGAATCAATGACGAATTACCGGCAGCAACACCACATAACAGGTCCGCATGTCCGCCGATATATTTTGACCCAGAATGCAAGACTAGATTAGCGCCCAGTACAAGCGGATTCTGGAGAAAAGGAGTGGCGAATGTGCTGTCAACAAAAAGTAGAATGCCTTTTGCTTGAGTCATTCTGGCAATAGCGTGGATGTCTACGATCTCTAAAAGTGGGTTAGAAGGCGTTTCAATATAGAGTAAAACAGTTGTCGGACGCACAGCTTGTTCAAGCTCTTCCATGTTTGTAGCATCAACGAAATCTGTTTCGATTCCCAACGATCTTGCAAAGATATTCAAGAAAGTGAACGTTTGTGCAAAAATATTTCGTTGTGCAACCACATGGTCGCCGCTTCGGAGCACGGCCAACAGGGATGTTGTGATCGCACCCATTCCCGATGAGAAAACCAGAGCTGCCTCGGCGCCTTCCAAGGTGGCCATTTTCTCTGCTGCTGCGCTAAGGGTCGGATTGCCAAAACGCGTATAAACCGTATCAGCTTTTGTCCTGAAGAGTTCCCCAAGGGATTCGCTGGACTCCATCTGAAAAATGGTTCCTTGCATGATTGGAGTTGATAAAGGTCGGTGCGCTTTCTTACCGTCAACATAATTCTTGGCGGCGCGTGTATGAAATCCGAGTGAATGCGTCTCTTTGTTCTCGCTCATTCTCAAAATGTTATAGCCCTACAATATGACCATTGGCTGTCACTGTATTGCACAGAAAAAACCAGATATGTAAATGTCTAGCGTGCGAGAGAGGTTTCGCACCTTGAGGTAGCAGCGACTTGCCTAACATGCTCCGACCACTTAGCGGTTAGAATATCTTGATATTCTGCAAATTCTTCCATGTCGCTTCGGAGTACCAGATTTCCACGAATTCCCGAATGGACTCGGCTTCGTGGAGCGTTATCTCTTGAGCGACGGTTCTTCTGAGCAATGATTTTATGCTCGCGAAGGCAGAAGCGTCCCTGGAACCAAAGTCCGAAGCCACTCTGCGTGCAACCGTCAGAAGCTCCGATTCCTGTGCCACCTCATGGACGAGGCCTATATTCCGTGCCTCATCGGAAGTGTACATTGAACCCGAATAAACTACACGTGAGGCAGTCGCATTACCAACCCAAAATCGCAACATCTCTATGCTTCCCGCAAATAGGGAAGAACCGAAGCGAATCTCATTGAGCGATATCTTGGCGGTTCCGCTGACCATTACTCTATAGTCACAGGCCAGGGCTAACATGCATCCGCCGGCGATAGCATGGCCGTTGAGTGCGGCTACAACTGGTTTGGGATAAAGGAAGAGGTAGGTGTAGATCTGAGTAAAATTAATCAGGTAATCTGTAAACTTTTCTTTTGTGAAAGAAAGAAACTCCGGGATGTCAAACCCGAAAGAGAAGAACTTGCCGGTGCCAGTTAGAATGACCGATCTAATTTCTGGATCATTTTCCAGGGCTTTGAGATGGGCTCTTAACTGATCAACCACATCTCCGTTGAGTGCATTCACCTTTCCTTTGTTAAGCGTCAAAACTGCAATTCTGTCATTCTTCTGCAATCTTATGAAATTCGCTTCTTCGATCCGCCATTCTGTACTCAGACATTTGCCTTCCATTTCAGCCATTCTCCGGGTTTTACGATTTCAACCGGAAGATTTCGGGTCTTAGCTATCTTCACGAAGGTTGCTTCCGCATCCTGCTGCTCTTCATATGAATCAGCACCGGAGACCCCATAATGAATCGGGATGGCCAACCTGGCGCCGAGTACGACTCCGGCCGCTACTGCATGCTCAGGCGTCATCACTGCAGGGACGTTGCTGTTAGGAGCTCGCCAAAGAAACTTCGCGCCATTAATGGGAAGAAAGGCCGCATCAAAAGGGCCTAGCTGCTTCCCGATCTGCCACCAGAGACCGTGCCACATCGTATCACCGCAATGGATGATTTTTCTGCCGCCACCAGAAACTATCCATGAAACCTGGTTATCGCCGTATCCATCGGACGAAGGCACTGCAGTGATTGCAAAATCTCCGAGTAAGATCGGCTCCCACAGCTTCGCTCCCCAAACCCGGAAGCCTCGCGATGCAGCAATGGGCGCGCTCTCGGCAGCACAGATGAGGTTACCGTTTTCAGCAAGAACCGTTTTGACTGCCGCAGCATCAAAATGATCACTGTGAAGATGAGTAATTAGCACATGCCTGCGGGTTGCGTTGGATTGGAGTGGAATGATGGGATGTTTGAGAGCATCTCCCCATACTTCAGCGCTGATCAGTGGATCAATGAAAAGAGCCGTGGAAGCGTTTTCGAGCTTCACTCCTGCCCAGGCAAGTCGCTGCGCTCTGAGCTCTTCATTCTTGTTTTCAATCGCCTGCTCTGCTAATGCGGTTTTTGAGGCCAGAATCAGCAGCGCACTCCCAGCAAGAAACTCGCGACGGCTCAATTGCCAATTGAGAGCTTTATTTTTCATAACTTCTCCTGTTTCACAGATCGAAATGAGGGCTCTCTTTCCAAGGTGTAGACAACCTGCTCAGGCACTTCCACAATGACCTGATCTGCTTCGGCGATGACTCCGGGTTTTTCCACGCATGCGACAACACCTCTTCTGTGAAGACCAGACTTCCGAAATAATGCATACAGTCCATTGCGTGGGTAATGAGCCTCAATCACCCTTCCTGGATGAATGCAGGGAAGGTTCTTTTTCTGAACTACCAGTACTGCACCTTGGGAGAAGGATAGCCGCGTAGATGGGGGTAGTTCGGTGAGTTTTGGAACATTCCTAAAAAGCAAGTTTGCTCCCATCCACTCAGGCAAGATTTCCGGCACATCCATGACTTCGGCGATTTTGGAAAGTTCTTCAATTGAAACGATCGATACCTGTCGATCGTTTCTTATCTCAGCTCCCTGCGTATAAAGGGTCGTTCGACTGTCCGACAATCGTGTCATACCGCTCTGTCTGTTGCCATCAAAGCCCGAAAATGAAACGCTTGCAGATCGTTCTCGCGTAGTGATCAGGGATATTGGGTCTCGTCCGATGAAAACACCAACTACTTCTCCTTCCAGTCTGTACTTGATACTCACTGAACTCTTTCTCTCCTATGGGATTTTAATCAGTGTAGAAAGAAATCGTGCTGGCGTCTTGCACAGGAAAAGCATTCGATGTAAGAAGTAAGCGCGTTTCAAAAACGAACGAGATGGGAATACTTGATGAAGAACTGTCTCCGGTCGTTGATAAAGTCACGCGGTTGCAGGCCTGGGATTGATTGCGGATCCAGGTCTTGAAGATTGCTGTTCAGGCCAGCGAAAAGGGCTGTGCCGTGATGGACGATATAGCTCACAAGGAAATCTGCATTCAAGTTTTTGATCGGCCGAAGCTCAGTAAAGTTAGAGTTCGTAAGCAGAGCATCGTACTGAAGAATCATTCTTACAGACAGTTTCTTATTGATCTGATAGTTCCATTTGGTCCGAAAGATATGGTTGTTGAAAATACTCGAGGAAGTCACAGGATCATGAATGCGGTTATAAAGGTAGATGTTATCTATCGTAAGTGAGTGCGTAGGGCGAATGGTAATCATCAGAACCCCACTGATAGAATCGGCAAGCGAAGGAAGGCGGCCTGGACCCGGAACGAAGTTGACAGAGGTACCAAGGGTGGCACTGGCGTTAATGCTGACTAGTTTGAATACTTCGCTCGTGAATGAAACCGCATAGTAGTATGTAGAGAAATCAAGATTCTGAGCAAGCGCTGGAAAATCGCTGGGGCGTAGCCGGATCCTCGAAAACTTATATCCCATTTCCACAAAGGTTCGCCCGGCAAGTTCAAGCGAAATCCGAGGATAATGACTCCAGTCCAAACGCGTGCTGTTGTGGTCATAGATATATGAAGAATCCCAGTGCGGCGTCCAGGCAAACAAATGCTTACCTTCCGGACGAAAGCTGTAAGCGATTTGTTGATCAAACGCTCGAATATCTACGCGATTCACGAATCCAGGCAATGACAGAAATCCAGGACTCACATCGTTATACTCTGCGTTGTAATTGAAGAGTCTTCCGCTCCGCAAAAAATTAACTTTGTAAGCGGTACCCTTCTGATTCTGATCCTGAGGTTCTGTCGAGCTCGCTACCCCTTGAAATGTTGCTACCCAGTTTCCATGTAGCTTGAACCGTCCGTCCAGTCCCCAGACTCTATTCAAGTTGTTTGGAGCTTCGCGTCCTGTATAAATCAATCCGATCGCGGATTGCTCGGCTATATCACGGCTGATACGAAGAATCTGAAAGTTTGAATGCTCGCCATCCGTGAGATTCTGAGCGGGTGCTTCATTGTCTGCGAGCAAGGCGCCTATGCTGTAACGTCCGATCTTTCCACTCACTCGTATCCCAAACTGGGGATCGGTGATGCGCCGCGTAAAAAGCAGATGGATCGGTGTCTGAAAAAAGCTGGCGTTCTCGAGAAAAAAAGGACGCTTCTCATCAAACAGAACTTCAAATCGCTGGTTGACAGTTGTCTGTGGTTCATCCGAGCTCACCTGACTGAAATCTGGATTTACGGTAACATCAATCACCAGGCTGTCCCGGATGATCAGCTTCGTATCGATTCCGCCGGTGAGATCTGTGGAGTTTTGCTGATCCAGTGCCTGAATCGAACGAAATGCGCTATACGGTATGACTTGTATATTCCGCCCGGGTGAGATATTACGAAGACCTCTTAGGATACCTATCTGGTTTAATCTCCCCTGAATCCTGCTTGAGTAGCGCGGCCAGAAAGTTGCCTCATCGGCATTTGGTATATCCCGTGTTAGAAGAATCCCCCAAGTCTGCTCAGAATCGGAAGAGAAACGCAAACTCCGGAATGGTATCGCGAAAAAAACAATGTAACCTTCTTTTGTAATTCTTCCTTCTGTTTCAAAAACGGTATCGAAAGAATGATCAAAACTTTGCGAATTCTCAAACCAGATTGCATCAGCCTGAACACCAAAGGCATTGGATCCGAAAGCGTATGCACGCCGCTGATCATGAAAAGTATCCAGTTGGATTGAAACGCTGTCATCCGAAAAAATGCCTCTGCTACCCCGGTTCAGCATTTGAGCTCTAATGTTTGTTGAGTCCTTTTCGAAGCAGATGAAAACGGCATAGAGGTTTTGACTGTCGTAACCAAGAAAAACCTTTGTAAGCCTTGAGGATTGCTCTCCATCACGAGGAATTCGTTGCAGGAATCCTTCCACCTTCAGCAGATTCTTCCGCAGCTCAGCGTTTCTTCCCATGTCAAGAAATTCTTCCAACTGAGGAGGCTCCTGAATCCGGGGAATCTCAATTTCAGTCCTTGTAAATGAATCGGGCAATGCAGGTGAAGAGAAACATAGGAGAAGTAAAGTCAGTTTCAAGGCACCTTTAAGCATGTAGTGAAACCTCGGTCAAGAATCAGCACCGAGTAAATTAGCCAGTGACTTTGACGAGGTCTTGCAAAGAAATAACGTCCTATGTAGTTAGTGAACGTTGCTTATGGCAGCCATTGGATCCCCAAAGATTGAAAACACATTAGCGAATTACATTTTGGGTTTATTTCGTACAAGGCAGCTATAACGTGCGCTCGTAAGTTTGAAGTTTGTTACCACTGCCTTGGGAGGATAAAAATGAAAAAGGTTGAGATTGCTATTTCCATGGTGTTCCTGCTTTGGAGCGTTATCGCCTGTTCCGAAACACACTCTGCTTTTGACTGGTTGAAAACTCTAACTGGCAACTGGCAAGGTTCCTACAAGTGGTCCGGGGGTCGTTCCGGCGGCGGGGAAATGACCGCAACTTACTCGCTTACGGCAAACGGGTCTGCAGTAGTAGAGAATCTAATCGTTGGAGCGGATCCTGTCATGACAAGCGTCTATCATTTGGACGGAGATACCTTACGCATGACACACTTCTGCGCCGCCGGGAATCAGCCGCGGTTAAGAGCTAAGAAAATCGATGGAGTGAAGCGAAGCGTTCACTTTGAGTTAGTCGATATTACCAATCTGGCTGGACCAAAGGTGGGACACGTGCACAAGTTTGAGATCCATTTCAAGGATGAAAACCATATCAACTTGATCTTTACATTCTTAAGAGACGCATTGGAAAGCCAGGAGTTTATTGAACTCAGCCGGGGTAAAAAGTGACCTGCTATGGAACTTGCAGAAAGAATTCTTGTACGTTCGAACAAAAGCTGGCTACTTCTAAACCGAAATGAAATTCAGTGGATTGAAGCAAAAGGTCCCAACACATTATTGCATTGCCGAAGCAGTGAATATTCCATTCGAATTGGAATTCGGTCGATCGAAAGCAAGTTGGATCCTGAACAGTTCATCAGAATCCATCGTTCCTATATCGTGAATGTGAATACTATTCGCGAGCTAAAACTCCGGATGAACAGAAGTTATGATGTGATTCTGGAAGACGGCACAAAGTTGATCTGCACCAGATACTACAAAGATCGATTCCACTTTATTGAAAAATCCGCAGTCAAAATAGCGGCCGACAAATAGATTCGTAACAACTAATACTGTAGTATCCGAAACGCTACTGTAACCTCAAAAGAATTTCGGAATTGTTGGATTCCATATTTCCGAATCACAATCCGTTTTCGCGAATTCCATATCCAAAGGTGGGCTTTCATCGGTTTTTTGGTACCTAAAGACACAACAATCGAGCCAGCACCCGTCTCTGCATCTGGCAAGAGATGTCAGATTTCTGGATCATTGTAAATTTCATCGTCTCAATTAGGATCGGTACGAAACTTGCGAGAGGAATCAACACCAATTGTAGTTTAGGAGGAACGATGAAACTAAAGTTACTGGTGATTGTTTTTCTTCTCACCATTGTTTCGATTCCTGCAATGTCGCAGGTTTCAACTAAAACAGGATCGATATTCGGCAAAGTTGTTGATGAGAAAAATGTACCCCTACCCGGAGTCAGCATTTCCCTGGAATCGAAAACGATTCAATCACAATCATCTACATCGGGACCGACGGGTGCGTTCCGGTTCGCGAACCTGCCACCGGGAACGTATGCTGTGATCTTTTCTATTGAAGGCTTCACAGAAGTGCGTCAAGAAGACGTGCGCGTAACGATCGGCGGTTCGGTCAATTTGGAAATCACGTTGAATCCGACACTGGCAGAAGAATTTGTCGTTGTGGCGGATACACCCGTTGTCGACACCAAGAAAACAGGGAATGAATCGACATTCAACCGGGAATACTTGGATAAAGTTCCGAGCGGTCGCGATCCGTGGGTCATCATCGAACAGACCCCAGGTGTTGATAATGATCGCGTAAACATCGCAGGTTCAGAATCAGGACAGCAGACCAATTTCTTTGCTCGTGGTGCTTCCTTTGCAGATAACGCCTGGAACTATGATGGCGTGAATGCAACCGATCCTCTCGCACTCGGCGCGACGCCGACTTACTACGACTTTGATGCATTTGAAGAAATCCAGATTCAGTCTGGTGGTATGGATGCATCGGTTGGAGCAAAGGGCGTTGTGGTAAACCTTGTTACCAAGCG
>JAKEFK010000384.1 GCA_022616075.1 bacterium | reverse complement strand
TAGGACTAATGGCCTTTCTCATTCTGTTGCCGGCTGTTTTGTCTGCTAACACGCCCGTTTCGATTTCCATACTTTCGGTTCTTCGCCCGACTGAAATCACAATCACGCTCATCGAGCCGGAACGTGCTGTACTCAAATTAGACGGCTCGCAATCCATTCTGTTATCGAACGATCCCCTGAATGTGAAGCTCGTAAACGAACGCCTGATCACCGCATCGAAATCTTTCTCCCATCTTTCCCTTTCCTGCAGCTCCACTTGTACGATGGATCTGAACGTTCCCGCCAAAATCGCGCGTAGTTACCGCGGGGGCCTGGACCTGAGTGTCCGGCTGGATGCTATAAATATAGTACTACAAGCGTCACAGGAGGAGCTGATTGGCTCGATCAGCGCATCGGAGATGGGTGAATTCGGAGAAGCTGAAGCCCTGGAGGCATTCGCTGTCGTCTCGCGAAGCTTTTTGCAGGCAGGCCGGCGCCATCCCGATCTGCGAGCCGACTTCTGTGATCTGACGCACTGCCAGGTGTTTCAGTCCTATACCGCGTCACTTGAGGCACTACAATCCGTTGAAAAAACGCACGGACTCATTCTCACCTTTCAGCAAAAGCCTTTCCGGCCATACTATTTTCGCAGTTGCGGCGGTAAAACAGCCACGTTTGAAGAGGTTTGGCGGAAAAAGGCGCCCGACTATCCGTTTGCGAGTGTGCAGTGTCCCTGCAATTCCACGTGGGAAGCGCGGCTGAATGTTTCACAGTTGCAAGCTGCTGCAGGATTCCCGTTGACCATGATCCAACAAGATAAGAATCAGATCCAGCTTAGCTCCGAGAACCGGAAAATCTCCTACTCGCTCGAAGAATTTCGCAATGTTGTTGGGAAGAAACTCGGATGGAACAAAATCAAGAGCAATTCCTTTCAAGCCACGCAGCAAGGAATTGATCTGCTCGTTACGGGAAGAGGAATCGGACATCGAGTCGGTTTTTGCCAGAATGGTGCTTTCCAAATGGCGCGATCCGGAAAGACGTTCCATGAGATCCTGCAACACTATTTTCCGAATGCAGAAATCCGCGCCGTCAGATAGTTGCGTTGCGCCATTTCTCCCCCTTATAACGGGGGAGACGAAAGAGGGGGTTGTCTTATTAGACGCTTTCCCAACCTCCCCTCTAATCCCCTCCTTCATAAGGAGGGGAAATCCACGCAACGTACAAATCGTACACTATCAAATCGTACAATTTCTATGCTGGAACCCGTTTGTACGCTATAATGGGAACCCTGCACCAAAGATTTGGCGAGGGCTGGGTGGATGTTTGAACTAAATAGTCAGATTTATGTCGTCGTAATCGTACTACTGACTATTCTGCTTGTGGCACAGCTCATCCAAATCAGAAGAATTCAAAAACGCTCGAAAGACGAGCTGGAAGCTCTCTCAAAAAAAACTCAACAGCAAAGGGTGCACGACTCGGATGTCCTGAAAAAAGAGTATCAAAAACAATCCGCGGACTTAAAAGAAAAAGCGGAAACGGCCTTTGCGGAAGAACGGTCGAAAACGGACAGGGTCCTGTTCGAACTGGAACGGGAGAGGGAGATTTCAAAGATCGCTTCCACCGTTAGCACCGAACAGGCGAGAAAGATTCAATTTTTCAGCGAGCTGGCTCAGGAATTTCGAGCGCCCCTCATCAACACGATGGAATCGCTCGAAAACATTCTCGCCGGCAGTTATGGCAAGATACATTCAAAAACCCGCAAGCAGCTCGAACTTCTGTTGAGAAACACGCGATTGCTTGTGCGAGGCATGGATCAATTCCACGACATATCCCATCTCCAATTGGGCAAAATGGAAATCGTCAGAGGGAAGCAGGAGTTGATCAGTTTCCTGCGGGAGATCATCCAATCCGTTGCGTGGTATGCCGAAAAGAAAAAGATCAATCTACGGCTGGACACCGATGTGGAAGAGATGGAGGTTTTCTGGGATGTAAAAAAGATCGCCGAAGTGTTGTATCACCTGCTGTCGAACGCTTTCAAGTTCACGCAGGAGCAGGGGAAGATTTTAATTGCCGTGGCGGATGCTCCCCAGGATGAAGAGATCGATGAGGATTCCATTCGACTCCGGATACGAAATACGGGGAATATGATTCCGGAAGAGGACATGCCTTTTTTATTTGATCCATTTCACCGGCAACCGAGCCGGCCACGCTTTGGCCTTTCTCTTGTCAAAGAGCTGATTTCACTTCATGGCGGAACGATTCAAGTGCGGAGCGAGCAGGAAGTCGGGACCGAATTCACGATTATTCTACCCAAGGGAAGGCCCGCTGCAGAAGGAGCTCTCGAAGACAAGCCGTTCGATCTTTCACAGCGCGCCCGCATGGAGCTTTCGATGCTTGAATCGGAAGATGCGGGAATTACCGAACCGGTCGAACAACCAAGAGAAGCTGCGAGCTCCATTTCGGGAAGAATTTTGATCGTGGAAGACAATGATAGCCTGCGCGAGCTGATGAAAGGTGGATTGCGCGAATTTTATTCGATTAGCGAAGCGAAAAACGGAATGGAAGCGCTGGTAAAAGTCCACGAAGATAAGCCGGACTTGATTATCACCGATGTGATGATGCCGGAAATGAATGGATTGGATTTTTGCAGGCAGGTAAAAACGGATCCTGTGTTGAACCAAATTCCTGTGATCTTGATCACCGCAAAATCCACGGAAGGCGGCCGCGTGGAAGGTTTGGAAGCGGGAGCCGACGCCTACATCTCAAAACCTTTCGGCTTCGAAGAGCTCCTCCGAAAAGTCGAGTACTTCACCAAACAATCCATAACAAAGTAGCGCGGGCGTCCCGCCTGCGTATTACTTGTGCTCTGCGCTAACGTACTTCTTTTCGCCCGCCTCAATTCTAACGGCGAGCTTATTTTGCGGTGGCGGTAGCGGGCACGTCGCAAAATTCGAAAAAACGCAGGGTGGGTTATACGCTTTATTGAAATCCAGAATCACTTTCCCATCCGGTCCGGGAGGGGCGGTATACACATAACGTCCGGCGCCGTAGGTCTCTTTGCCATTGGTTTGATCGCCAAAAATGATGAACAGATCGGTCTCGCCCTGTTCTAAGACCGCATCGAGACGATACATTTTTCCGCCAATCTGGAAAATCAGAGTTCCCGGCGAAGGAGTATCTTCCACCATCCCCAGAATGTTTAGGATCGGAATCTTTTTGTTGTGCGGCTCAAACTTGGCTTCGATGCGCCACTTCACATCGATCGGATACGAATCGGTGCCCGTAAAAGTTCTGCGCGCGGGGTGTTCGCGATCACGGACGCGCACTCCGAGTTTTCCACCGCGATCAATGACGAAAAACCGGAGCGATCCCAGATCAAGTTTGGTTGGCTCTTCGGACGCATCGGATTTCAACACCATGGATTGAGCCGGTTTCCCGCCGGTTATGATTTGCACGCCCGGTTGCACTTCCAATCGCACGGTTCCTTTTTCCAGTTTGAGAGACCCGGCTTTGGCAGGAGATTTCGCCTTCGGAAATACTATTCTATTAGAAGGATCGCTGCCGAAAGGGTTGTCTCCTTCTTGAAGCCAGAAAAGCCCGATTAAAGTCAGCCAGCCGTCCTCACTTTTTAAGCGCGTGATCCGGGTGGCCCGCCATTCTTCAATCTGCTTCTTGTGTTCCACCGCATCAAATTTCACCGCACTTTCTCCCAATAACGACATCACTCCAAACAATACGACAAAACTTACTTTTCGCACGTTCTTCATTTTTTGTAATTTGTAGTTTGTAATTTGTAATTTACCATCTATGGTACGCCGGATGCCCAGGTTTGACGGCGACAAAAGTTCCGCGGCACGTTGCGCATACTTTCTCACTTGCGATTAACTGCGCTTCCACGATGGCGCGATCCTCTTTGAGTTCCACGACCTGCGCCTTCAATTGAATGAGAACATCGCTCGGAGCAGGGCGCAGCAATTTGATGGAGTAATCGGCTGTCACGGTGCAAGGGGGATGATCTGCGCCTGATTGTTTCATCAAGTGCCATGTTGCGGCCCAGTTCGAATGACAATCCAACAAAGTTCCGATGATGCCTCCGTTCAAAACACCGGGAAAAGCCTCATGATAAGATTTTGGCTTCCATTCGGCAACAACTTCATCCCCGCGAACGAAGCTGCGGATCCGCAAACCCTGATCGTTGGCGGGCCCGCAGCCAAAACACGCATTCTGCGGTGCGTACGTTTCCTGAAGACTCTTTTCCATGTGTACCGCGGGCGTCCCGCCCGCTCTTACCACTATTTCTCTACAATATCCTTTTTCAGGCTCGATGCAATCGCGAGCAGCTCATCCTTCTCTTTCTGTGGAACTTTGAATTCATCGAGTGTCGCAACCAGGTATTTCACGGCAAGGTCCCAATCTGCGCTGGTGATTCCGAGTCCTGTGTGGGAAGTCTTCATGTCACGGCCGGTGTATTTGCACGGACCGCCGGTTGCGTTGCAGAGTTGATCGACGACATGCTGGCGAATTTTGTCCAGACTGTCCTTACTGTGCCCCACAAAGAATGTTTTCAGCCTCTCGTCGGTTGCCATTTTCCCGATAAAGGAATCGGTGACAGCGGCGATCGCGTCGTATCCACCAAGTCTTTTGTAAAGCGTCGGCGCTTCATCAGCAAAAGCAACGGCGGAACAAACGAAAATGAAAAGTGATAGACTTAACAAAGTTTTTCGCATACAAACTCCTCCCTTTCTGTTGTTATACGCATCATCCCCTGACGCAGGATTATTCTACAATAACTATTTGAACCTGAAACTATCCGAACCGACGACCTCCATCACCGATTTCCTGCTGGCCGCCGAACTCTTCATTCTTGGTTTTTTGCTGTTTCGCGCCCAAACCGGACAGTTATCCGTTCATTTATGGGGGACCGGCTTCCTTTTCCTGGGATTGTCCGCGTTGAGCGGTGGACTGTTCCACGGATACAAACCGCATTTATCCTTCTGGCGCATCACCGGTGTGTGTATCCTTCTAACGCTCGCCTTCTTCATTGCAGGTGGAATCATCTCTTCCTCAGGCAGTCTTGCGTTGCTTGTCGTTTGCGAAATCCCGCTTTTGCTTCTGATGATCCGGATTGCAAAACAGAACCGGCCATCGATCAAGGTGAAACAGTCACAGCTCCGCATCGGAATTTTCTTCGTGGCACTCTCGGTTTTACTCGCGTACCAGATGTATGCAGGCGGACCGCTTGTCGGGCGCTGGATTCTTGCGGGTAGCCTGATCGTGTTTGCCGGACTCTGGATTCAACAGTCGGAATGGAGCATTCACAAGCATTTCAATCATAACGATCTTTGTCACGTTCTATTCATGATCGGAATGTATTTTATTTATCGCGGCGGTTTGCTGCTGCGAGATCAGTCTTCTATATAGAAGGAGCTGATGTACGGCGTTCCGTCATCCACAATCCACGTCGTGCAAAAGAATTCGGTTTGCTCCCCTTCCAGGACTCCTGAGAAAGCAAGAGTGATCTCCGCGACAAGACTGGCGCGATCCGCTTCCGGAACGAATTCAGCCTTTTCCTGCGGATTATCTCCCGGCCTGTAATCGACTTTCAAACCTGAAAAACCTTCGCGGTAGCCTGACCAGTTCTCCACAAACTCTTGATACGTCAACAGCTTCTGCAAAGCGGGCGACGTCAAATTGTAAGCGGACTGGTAATCCTTTTGCACAATGGAATTTGCAAACTGCTCGATCAGCGGCCTGTATTTCTCATCAACTTTTTTTGAACCGCCCTTTGAGCCGGAACAGGACACGAACAGAACAAGCAAAAATAAGCAGACGATTTTCCCCCTCATATGACCCTCGCTTGCTACATTATACTTCGTACTTCATAATCAGTTGACATGCAAAAATTTCAGGGTTACGGGCTCCTTTTATTGCGCCTACTGATTGCAGCCCGCCTGATTTACGGCGTGCAGGATAACATCTTCAGTTGGGAACGGATGGTTGAATTCGAGCACTTCCTTGCGAAGCACGGCGTTCCCTATCCGGTGCTAGGAGCAGTCGTTTCGGTTTACGTGCAATTTATTTGTGGAGTCCTCGTGCTCCTGGGCGCCTTCATCAGATGGGCTTCGATTCCACTCATTATCAACTTTATTGCCGCACTTTTCATAGCGCACCGCGGCGATACGCTTGTAGGCATGTTTCAAGCGCTCACAATTCTAATCACCGGCTTCGTCTTTCTGTTCGAAGGCGCCGGCAAACTCTCCATCGACGAACGCCTGAGCAAACGCCGTTCCTAAGACGCTTCGATGTTTTTGCTGGATACGGGCAAGCCGTTTGTTTTCAGAAAGGTCTTAAAACTTTCCTTGTCCAATGCTTTCTCGAAAGCTTCTTCGGCGCTAACGATATCCCGCAGCACATAGTCCTGCAGGCATTGATCCATGGAAATCATTCCCTGTTTTTTTCCGGTCTGGATCAACGAGCTGATCATCGGAGTTTTGTTGTCACGAATCATGGAAGCAACTGCGCCTGAAGAGAACAAAATCTCGAGCGCCGCGACCCGTCCTCCCTCTTTTCGCTTTAGAAGTTGTTGCGAAATGATACCTCTCAAAACGCTGCTCAGGACGATGCGCGTCTCTTCCTGTTCTTCCGGCGCAAACGCTCCGATGATGCGATCCACGCTTTTTGAGGCGCTGTTCGTGTGCAGCGTTCCAAAAACCAGTATCCCGGTTTCCGCTGCTCGCAAGGCCGTGCTGATCGTATCGAGGTCACGCAGTTCCCCGACCAGTATGCAATCCGGATCTTCGCGCACCGCTGCCCTCAAAGCATCGGGGAAAGAGTGAGCATGTTTGCCGAGCTCCCGGTGGCTGATCAACGATTTCTTATTTTCATGCACAAACTCAATCGGATCTTCTATCGTAATGATGTGAAAGTTTTTTGTGCAGTTGATGTGATCGATCATTGCGGCAAGAGTTGTCGACTTCCCACTTCCGGTTGGACCCGTAATCAAGACAAGCCCCTGGCTCATTTCTGCAAAGCGTCTCACCTGTTCCGTCAGACCCAGCTCTTGCATCGTCAGCACTTTGTCAGGAACGATTCGAAATACCGCGCCCAATCCATGCTCCTGTTTAAAAAGATTCACGCGAAACCGCCCGACTCCTTCCAGGTGATAAGCGAAATCAATTTCTCCTTTCTTCTTGCAGACTTCCCAGTAAAGGTCCGAGGCAACCGGCCTGACCCAGCTCTCAAAATCTTCAGGCGAAAGACCGCGATACCGGAGCGGTTCCAGATCTCCATAGACTCGCAAAATCGGAGGAGCACCCACGGCAAGATGCAAGTCCGATGCACCGCGATCATTCATCAGCTCAAGCAACCGGTTAATTCTGCTCGTTTCTGCGCCGTTCATCTTCCTCCTATATCGTAAGAAATGGCTCTAACAGATCTTTGTTTATCGCACGCGCGAAAGCCGCAGTCGGATCGACTTTTTTCTGTTCCAGAAGTTTTAACAGCGATTGATCCATCAGACACATTCCAAGATCGGATCTAGTCTGCTGAACGGTGGGAATCTGAAATGTTTTGCCATCGCGAATCATTGCGGCGACTGCAGGAGTGACCAGCAGAATCTCGAAAGCCGGAACAACTCCATCCTTATCGGGATTCGGCAGCAGCACCTGTGAAATTACAGCTTTTAGCGATTCCGATAACATCGTGCGAATCAGAGTTTGTTCTTGCGGAGGAAAGGAGCTGATCACCCGATCGATCGAATTTGCCGCAGAAGTCGTATGGAGCGTGGAAAGGACCAGATGACCCGTTTCCGCAGCGGTAATTGCCATTCGAATCGTATCAAGATCCCTCATTTCACCAACCAGCACAACATCCGGGTCCTCACGAAGAGCAGACCGCAGCGCCGCAGTAAATGTGCCGGTATGACTGCCAAGCTCTCTTTGACTGATCAGCGACTTCTTATTCGTGTGAACGAATTCAATCGGATCTTCTACCGTAATCACGTGCACGCTTCTGTTTTCATTGATGTGATCCACCATCCCTGCAAGCGTTGTTGTTTTTCCGCATCCCGAAGGTCCGGTCACAAGAACAAGGCCCTGATGCAGGTAGGTGAGAAATTTCAGGCTGGACGGAATCCCAACGGACTCATAACTCGGAACGGATCTGGGAATGATTCGAAAAGTCGCATGCATTCCATTCCTTTCCAGAAAAATATTTGTTCGAAATCTTCCGAGCTGCTCATGCTTGAAACAGTAATCTACGTGCCTTTGACTCGCGAGCGTTGAGAGTTGATTTCCGGACATGCCTTCGACCGCGAGTCGCTGAACGTCGACCTGCGAGAGTTCCGGAAAATCCAGCGAAATGAGCGTGCGGTGAACGCGAACCCGTGGTTTGGCTCCAACAGCGAGATGCAAATCGGATGCCCCGATGGAAATTGCGTAACGTAAAAAATCGCCAATGCCTGGAGAAGAAATTTCGTTGATCTCGAATTTTTCATCTGCGTCTTTGGCCCGGCCATTCAGGTTTGCCCCGCTGATGCCGTTCATGACAGAAGCCGCGCGGACGCGAACGTAATCTGCGCCTTTTTCGTAAAGCACTTTTAGCAGCGGGATCCCCGCAGGATGTGCAATGTTCTTTAGCGCTTCCAGCAATTCCAGTTGTTCTTCACGGCCGGCATAAGGGAGCACGTTCGCGAAATGCTCGATGGCTCTGACATCCTTCATGAGACCGAGCGCCTGGATTGCAAACAACCGGTCATCGTCCGACTCCAGCATTTCGAGCAATGGCTGAAACGCCCGCGAATCGCCGATACGGGCCAGACATTCCGCAGCACAGTAACGAAGCCACCAGTCGTCGCGTTGAAGCATGTCGATTAATGTAGGAACAATCTTCGGATGCTCGATCGTAACGGCGATGTTCTCTGCCAGACTCCGCACGCGAGAATCCGGGTCATCCAGCAACTGGATGATTCCATCCGCGAAAGGCTCACCTTCTTCTTTCAGGGATCGCAAAGCGCGCTCGCGCACCCAGCCAAACGTATCGGAAAAAGCGAGGATGAATTTTCGCAGAATTCTTTTCGGATCAGCGTGAGTCAGCATTCGCCCCGGAATTTTTCGCAGCACCGGATCGCTCTCTTTCAGGAACAAAAGCATTTCATCTTCATACCGTTCAGGTGATGCTTTGATCTGGTGAAGCAGTCCTTGAATCGCCAGATCCCGGATCTTCTTGCTTTCTTCCTTTTGATAGAGCTCGAGTAACAGGGAAAACAATCTTGGCTCCGTGAAATTCTGCAGAACGAGCATCGCTTTATAGCGGATTTCTTCTTCCGGATCTTCCAGCAGGGCCGTGCAATTCCACAGTGCATTGCGCTGTCTGGTGGATGATAAGTACGCCAGCGCTCTCAAACGAACGGCCGGAATAGTGTCCGAGAGGAGCATCGAGGCAACGGGAATTGCGGTGGCCGGATCGGTACGGGGAAGCATGTCCAGCGCGACCGTTCGAAAGTATTCGTCTTTATTGTTTGCCCACAAGCGGACCAGCCGCGGGAGAGTTGTGGGATTCATTTGAACCAGCAATTCCAGCAGGAGCTCTTTTGCTTTTGGCGGTTTTCCTTTTGAGAAGGAGATGATCTTTGTGTTTTTCTCCGGATCGTTAATTTTTGGAATGAGCGTTACTGCAAACTTTCTTAACGGATCAATGTCAAGAGCCATCCAGATCACATCTTCGAGCAGCAGGTTGGATTGACTGGAAAATTCCTCAAGGATCGTTTGCATTTCTGCAGGCGATTGCCACTCGTGCGCTTTCAATTTCTGAAGCAGAAGTTTTTTTTCAGAAACGAAAGTCTTTTTGATTTCTTTTGTATCGGTGAGAGTTTTTTTGATTTGTTCCCACATAGCGTTTACAGAGTTGTTCCCTTTTTGTCTTTGTTCTTATTTGGAATTGCCGGTTGGCTTACGCAGCAAAACACGCACTTTCCCAGGTCGGTTTATTCCCCGCCCGTCCTGGAAAGGCATATACTTAATCACTTTTGGTCATTTCTGTCAAGGAACTTTTCGTCCCGGAATCTAGCTTTGGCTTTGCTAATAGTTTGACTAGAAGGTACCTGAGCTGCCAATCCATATCTTTGGGCCAATCCGCTTCCCCGAATCCATAGTAACGAACGTAGAGCCGCACAACGCTCGAATCCTTTAGAAAAGGATAGGCTTCAACCGCTGCCGCATCCAAAGTCTTAAAGTTGCCCAGGAATTGTGGTGGATCGTTCAACTCTTCACCCGTCGTATAAAAGATTCTCATCACAGCAACAAACTCCTGTTTGAAAAAACAAGGGAGCGGTTGAGGCGGGGGCTTCAAAACGCTCCCTTCAGGGTTTCTTCACCAGATTCCCGATTTCAGCAGAGAGCAAACCTGATGCCAACAACAATCGCGTGGACTTTCGACGAGATGGTTCGTGTCAGAAATGCTTTTCAGTACTGAAAATGCTGAAACCAATGCTGAATTTCAGCCTTTCAGCATTCTTCGCTTGAAGTCCGTCTATCCTTCCGGAGATTTTCGCTCTCTCTTTTGTTTCTCAATAATGGTTCTTTCTGTTAAGCGAAATCTATCCACAACGCGTCTCCAGATTTTATCTGCGGCCGGAGCATTGGACAGCAACACCTCTTTGCATGCCTCAAAGTTCTGACTGGTCATTTTTTGGTTTTCTTCCATCAAAGGAAAGATGATCTCGGTAAGAAACCGAATCCGCGCATCGCCTTTTGCCTCGTAAAGCTCCTGATAACTGGGTCTTCTTTTTTTCCCCATAGAACCTCCGTGTTTGGAGGATCTTCCCCGGCGGAGCGCAATGGTTGGACCTGTACGTTAGTGATTCTAACTTTCTTTTTAGCATTTGCCAACAGCTCCTTGGCTCATGCTTGTCAGGGCTGTTGGGGAAGTTCATTTCGGAAGATTTCGAATGGGGCCTCCATGGAAAGGAGTGACCTTCTTCAATCCTGATCGCCGAAGCTTGCCCAGTCATAGGCTCTGTTGTCATTCAGGCTTTTCTTTGTTAGAATCCCCGGCTTTGTCCTGACTAATTTCATTTAGGGGTTCTCTCTTGAACGATTTCAATCTCATTTTCGATTCATTTGCTGATCTTGCAAAAAATAAATCTCAGTTGCTGAAAGAAAATCTTTTTCTCCGACAGCAAATCATCATTTTGGCAAGAAGCGTAAAAAAGGTTAAGATCCGAAAATCGGACCGGCTCT
>JAKEFK010000383.1 GCA_022616075.1 bacterium | reverse complement strand
TGTTAGGAGTAATCGGCGCTATCACGCGGATTCCGTGACCCTCCCGCGCGAAGCCCTCGAGCAATTGATATCCCGCAATCGCGGAGCCGCCGGGATGAGGAGGAAGCGTGCCAACATAGAGAATCTCAAGCAAACTATTTTTCATTTCGGCTTGCTTTCCTCATAACGGGCCACAACTTCTTCCGGATCACCGAATGACATCTGCCGCCCGTGATGCAACCAGAGCGCTTTATTGCAAAACGATTTCGCGAATTTCAAATCATGTGTTGCCACAAGAAATGTTTTGTTCGTCTCCTTGTAATTGCGGAACACAAGTGCGCACTTTTCTTTGAAATTCTTGTCTCCTGCGGCAAGTGCTTCATCAAAGAGATAAATGTCCTTTTCGATGTATCTCACCGCAGAAAACGCAAGTCTAGCTTTCATGCCGGAAGACAAATGCTTGAGCTTCGATTCGGCAAAATTCTGCAATTCCGCCCATTCAATCATTTCACCCATCACCCTTTCGATTTGTTTTCGTTCCATACCGTAAATCATTCCATAAAGGAAGAGATTTTCAGTAACACTAAGCTCATCAATCATTCCTATTCCAAGACCTGCAAGAAGAGTCACTGCACCTTTCACCGCTAATTCTCCCGAATCCGGTTCATAAATCCCGGCAATTAACCTAAGTAAAGTGGATTTGCCTGCCCCATTATCTCCAATAACAGCGACCTTCTCTCCGCGCGCCACTTCAATTTGGATGTCTCTCAGAGCGAAAAACAGATCCCCCGTTCCTGAATTTCTGCCAATGCGATGTCTCAACGTTCCAAAAACCGTGAACCTTCTTCGATCCTGCAGGAAGGTCTTGCAAAGTGAGCGACTCTGCAGTACACAATCGTTTTCAGACATATTCAGCAAATTTTGGTTCCAATCTCTTAAATGTGTAAATGCTTAAGACGACGAGAATCGCGTTTACAGCAATAAACAGAATGAAATCACCAGGTGGTGAAAAATCCTGATTCATGATGACCGACCGGGCAAAGTGAATTACATAGGCGAGCGGATTGAGAGTAATAATGTACCTGGCCATACCGTTCCCTAAGAATCCCGCTGTGTAGAAAATCGGGGTCATGAAGAATAAGACGCGCAAGAATACTTGATAAATGTGACCTGTATCCCTAACAAAGACGTACAGGCAGGACATAAAAAACGAGACCCACAAAACCAGCATGATCTCCAGCAAATACAAAAGAGGCAGCAACGCCAATGACCAGGAAAGAGGAATCCCCGAAAAGTACGCAATCGCAATGCAGATCGGCATTGAGATAAAAAATTCAAGCGTATTTGCCAGGACCGATCCGATCACCAGCAATTCTTTCGGCACAATCACGTTCGTGACAAGCTGCTTCATCGACTGCAATACCGTCATCGATGCGCTGGTGCTGTTCGAAAAATGAGTGAAGTGTATGATTCCGATGAGAAGGAAAACCGCATAATGATCCACGCTTTTCCCAACTCTCATGTGGAAAAAGAGAAACAGGACCACTAACATGAGCAAAGGATGCAGAAAGCTCCAGAGAAAGCCAAAAAATGTGCTTTGATCTTTCAGCCTGAACTGACAAACCGCGATCTCTTTCAGCAAACTGAAGTACTTTGAATCAAACGGCTGCATCCTTTTTCTTGAGAAGTACTGGAGTTACGGCAACAAATGGAAGTGTTTACCCTGCTTTGACTTTATTACAGAAAAATGCCTTCTATCAGTTGTCAGAATATCCAAAATGCCTCTCTTTTCACACGTGGAAACAACTGAGGCATCAACAAGGCCCAAATTCAAATCATTGTATCTTCTTAGTATTTCATTGCAACGATCAAGATCTTCAGATTGAAAGGGATCAATCGACAACTCTTTCCGCAAAAGAGACTCAACAAAGGCCGTTTCTGCCGGCTGACCAAGGTAAGCATTCAGGAGGTAACACGCTTCTGGTATTACTGTACAGGGAACGATCAATCTTCCGACATAGTCATTTACAAAACGGGAACAACGGCGATGCCATGCGTCGTTGCGGTCTGCAAGCGCAAAGATAGCTCCAGTGTCAACAACAATGGAGTCTACTTTGTGTTCTTTTTCCACAGTAACTCTTCGTGTCGTTCGGCAATGTCTTTTCGTCCGCTAGAGGCAATCCCGACAAAAGACAGCTTTCTTTTCTTGCGTCTTCTTTGTTGAACATAGCTTCTCATTGCTTTTCGCATTGTTTCGGCCACGCTACTTTTCTCTTCCGCCGATATTTCCCGAAGCTGCTCGAGGAGTTCTTCGTCGGCAAAAATCGTTGTTCTCTTCATAGCATATGTATGATATATGTCATATGAAGAATGTCAACTGCACCATCCGACGGTGCCGTTCTGTAGGCCAACTCAGAAGTGGTCCTCCCACCTGGCGAAAAAGGTGGCAACAACAGTGGGGCTCAGATAGGAGGACCTCGAATGTATTTACTTTACCTTTTTCTCAAGTGATGACATTGTGCCATCAGGAAAACACCTGATAGTCGCAACCCATACGGTTCTTTCAGGTATTAACCTGAGATCGCCCGTTCCGTCCGAAACTCCACTTCAAAGCGGGCGGAGTGATTACGGTCGTAACAATTACCATAACAATAATGGCAGAGAAAGTTGATTTTGAAATGATCTTCTCGCCTCCGATCGACAAACCCAGTCCGATATTTGCGAAAATTAATCCGACCTCGCCACGGGGGATCATTCCAATACCAATACTGAGCCGATCTATTCCTTTTCCGATCACGCCCAGAGAGCAAATTTGTTTTCCAATGATCGCTGCGCATGTGAGCGCTATGGCGAGAGCGATCATTCCAGGTTCCAGGACAGAACGTAAATCTGTCTGCATGCCCATTAAAACAAAGAAAACCGGAGAAAGAAAGGAAACGATCGGATGAACCAGTTCTTCCAGTGAATGTTCACCCCTATTTTGAAAGTCGCGATAGTAAGCTTCTTCAAGAATTAGACCTGCGGCAAATGCCCCAACAATCGGAGCTAATCCTACTTTACCGGCAAGCCAGGAAAGAAAAAAACAAAAAGACAGGCCCGAAGCGAGCAAGACTCCACGTGCTTGCAGTTTCGAAGCGAAGGAAAATAATTTTGGGGAAAGCCAGACTCCAAGAGCGAGCGAACAAAAAAGAAAGAGGGCAGCTTTCAGAAAGATTAGCGCCGATTGAACAACAGAAATCGATGTTCCCGAATTTGCAGAAGCGATCATTCCGGTAACGACAGCAAGCACTACCAGTCCAAGTACATCATCAATTACCGCAGCACCAAGGATAATCCGAGCTTCTGTGCTTTTTGATTTCCCAAGGTCCTGCAAGACTCGCGCAGTTATCCCTACGCTTGTAGCGCATAATGTTGCTCCTAAAAAAGCATGGACGTACGTACTGGAATCGGGCAACAACCAGATACCAACGAGCCACCCCAGTAAAAAAGGTGCCGCAACCCCAAGCGAAGCTACAGCAAAGGAAGTGATACCTACCTTTAACATCTGAGGAACAGTAGATTCGAGTCCTACCTCAAAAAGCAGGAGCAATACGCCAAGTCCGGCCAACATCTGCATTCCAAGGTCGGTTTTAATCGGCTCAAGTCCCGTAAATCCGAGTATGGAAAGGTTCCCTAAGATCACTCCGATAATTAATTCGCCTAAAACTGATGGCTGGCCGGCTCTGACCTGCCAGGTCTCCTCCAATCTTGGCCGCAATCAAAATGATCGCAATGAAGAAAACCAACGAAGCAACCGGATCTTCATGTGCCGGTCCGTTTGCAGCAAGCAACGGAATTGTACTTAGCATCGTATAGGCGGCAATCGTGAAGAATTCATGACGCACCAATGTATGATACCCGGTCTCGACTGCTGAGAAACTCAGGTATCCGCCTGAATAAACAGCAAGAGATCAAAGTGATCAATAAAATACTGTTATGCCGGTAGCGAAAATGTCCAGTTTGCAGTTCGTCAGAAACGCACACTGGTTCATCATGGGCGTGATCGGAATTCCATACTTTTTGGCAATTCTATTTACAGTGCTGCACCATTTTAAAACTCATTCACGAGCACCTTTGGTCCTCATCTTTTAGTGTGGCTCTCCTGCCTTTTTTGGCAATATCGATTCACCTCCATGAAAGGATGGCAGGAGGGCTCTTGGCGCCGAAAGTAGAACGAACTGGATTTGAGAATAGAGAGGTACCCAAGTTTTCGAAATCGTATGATGCGGATCGGAAAATTCATCAATAAGAAGGGACTTGTTTGAGCATCGCATGAGACTTGTTATCGTATCGAACCGCCTTCCTGTTTGTGCTCAGACGCTGGGACAAGGTTTCACTTTTGTGCGCAGCGTTGGAGGACTCGCCACAGGATTAAAAACCTTTCTGGATACTGCAACGGATTCGCTCGAAACCCTCTGGGTGGGCTGGCCTGGTATAACAGTGTCCGAAGTTGACAAGCAAAAAGTTATCTCAGAATTGCAACGATTAGGTTCTTATCCGGTCTTTCTATCCGAAGATGAAATGGAGAACTTCTATCACGGGTTTTGTAACAAAACGATCTGGGCACTTTTCCACTATTTCCCGTCCTATGCAGTCTACGATCAAAGATACTGGCACCACTACAAGAAAGTGAACGAAAGGTTCTGCCAGGTCCTAAAGGATGTGATCAGGCCTGACGATATGATCTGGATCCACGATTACCATCTCATGCTTCTGCCATACCTGTTACGCGAGTATTTACCCGCAGGGAGAATAGGTTTTTTTTTACATATCCCATTTCCTTCATACGAAGTTTTCCGTCTTTTGCCGAGCAAATGGCGAGTCGAATTATTACAGGGCCTTCTTGGAGCTGATCTGATCGGTTTCCATACTCACGATTATGTGCAGCATTTCCTCAAATGCACGTCGCGAATCCTCGGCCACGAAAGCAATATGGGAGAAATCTTTTTCGGAAACCGTCCACTAAAAGCAGACAGCTTCCCAATGGGTATCGATTATGCCAAGTTCCAAAAGGCCGCAACCGAAGCAGAGAATTCTCAAGAACAATCCATGCTGAAGTCAAACTTCGTGGACAAGAAAGTTGTTCTTTCCATTGATCGACTCGATTACTCGAAGGGTATTCTCCATCGTTTGCGTGGTTATGAAACGTTCTTGCAGAATAATTCAGAATGGCATCAAAAGGTTGTTCTTCTGCTGGTGGTCGTCCCTTCGCGAATCGGAGTAGAGCACTACCAGATCATGAAAAAGCAGATTGATGAGATTGTTGGGAAAATCAATGGAAAATATGGGAGTGTGACATGGTCCCCGATTATTTATCAATATCGTTCCCTGGCTCTCGAGCCGCTCGTTAACCTGTATACGATCAGCGATGTAATTCTTGTAACGCCGCTGCGTGACGGAATGAATCTGATTGCAAAAGAGTACATTGCCTGCAGGGTCGATCAAAGTGGCGTACTCATCTTAAGTGAGATGGCCGGCGCTTCTAGCGAGCTTCGCGAATCGATGATTATCAATCCGAACAATGTAGATGAAATCGCTGAATCATTGAAAGAGGCTCTGAAAATGCCTACCGAAGAACAGGTGAGGCGCAACCAGGCCATGCAGGCCCGGCTCCAGCGTTACGACATAACCAGGTGGGCGACTGATTTCATTCAGTCTCTGGATGTGCTCAAGGCGAATCAAGAATCCTCTCGCATTCATTTACTGGACGCTGAAAACAAAAATGAATTGTTGTCGCATGTACTCTCCGCAAAACGGCGTCTTATATTTCTGGACTATGATGGCACGCTCGTGCCCTTCGACACAGATCCCGCGGCCGTCTCTCCATCTAAAGATCTGGTGAAGTCCTTGGGTGCATTGACCGAAATTAAGGATACAAAAGTGGTGCTGATAAGCGGGCGCAAGCGGGAGACGATGCAACACTGGTTTGGCGAGCTTTCGATAGCACTGGCGGCCGAACATGGCGCATGGATCCGGGAAAATGGCGATTTGTGGAGAATGTTGCAACCGGTTCCTAACGAATGGAAACCTGAATTATATCCGATTTTTCAGACTTACTCCGATAAACTTCCAGGATCATTCCTGGAAGAAAAAGATTTTTCGCTCGCTTATCATTACCGTGCAGCCGATCCGGAACTGGCAGCACTCAGAGTCAGCGAATTGGGGCAGCTTGTGATGCGTCTGTGTGCCGGTCTGAACATTCAACTGCTCTACGGGAATAAGGTTCTTGAGGCTCGCAGTACCGAAATCAACAAGGGAAATGTCGCCAGATACTTTCTGAATTCCTATCCTTGCGACTCCATTCTGGCACTAGGGGACGATAGAACCGATGAAGATTTATTTCGAGTTTTACCGGACTCGGCGCATTCAATAAAAGTGGGACGTGCGCCCTCACATGCAAAATTCAATCTACGATCCCATCTGGATGCAAGAGAATTGATTCAAGATCTGATTAAAAAGTCTCAAGGTACACCATATAAGTTAGGAGACTAACCCGATTCAAAACTAAGGCCTCAACCCGATTTACGGCGCAGTACTGCAGTGCTAAACTGCCGTTCATGCTTACACTGCCGAGGGAATTTTCAAATAGCGAAAATGCAGAATCGCTTGTTTGCGCTGAGCCTAATATGGACAAATACTCATTATCCAACCTCCTGTCTTCCCCTCTCTCCGACCGGACCTTGAACCAGGGAAGACAGGAGGGACTATTGAAAAGACTTTGGGATGTTCTCTTTGATTTTAGATATTGCACTGTTTCCAGCTTTTGTAGCCAAACCAATTTCACGGAGTTCGCGTGGGGTTGATCGAAGCCATTGGGATAGTTTCTGCGAACAAGATAGTTCATCCCTCCTGCCGAACTCACGGCTTTACCGCTGTTTGGCCAAAAGCAAGGCAGGAGGGTCCATTATTGTCAAGTCTCGCATCAGCAAAGGGATTTGTTGCATTATTGTTGTCATCTTTCTGGTAGCTGGATTTAGTGTTGCGGGGGACGTGACGTACACAATCTGGGAGGATGAAGCAGAGAACCTGTGGATCAGGATCCACAATGGCATCGACCACGTAATCAGAGTAGAAGAAATCTCAATCACTTTTTATGATGCGAAAAGCAGGCCGGTTGAACAGCGCATAATCTACTGCCGCAAAGATTGTTCACTGGCCCGTCAGGATGTTAGAGATTTCGGGCTACAGCGGAAACCTGAAAACGCTGAAAGCTATAAGCTTCGAAATGTACGTTACGCTATCGAACGATAAACTGTGCGTTCAGTCCTCGCCGATCCGAGAGCCGTGGATACGTGGCGATTGCTAGTATTGGTTTCCGTTTTTTTTTAATGAATAGCAGCAATGAAACGTTTTCAGGTGAGTACCCGAAAGGAAGCGGTTTTCTTAACTCGCCGATCGGATGCTCACTCAGGTGTTCGCCCGATTTTTGTGAAATTCAAATTCGTTCAGTGCTACAACTTCAGGATCTGACCCGGAGGAAACATGCGTAACCATCATATTCTTGTAGTCATTTGTGCGCTCGCAGTGTTTGTTGCAGGGTGCCATAAAAAGAGCAAGGCATTGGAACCGTTGCCCGACGTGCCTTCGACGGATTTCTCGGCACCCGAACCGGCTGAGATGAAACAGACGGAGGACTCAGGGGTGATTGATATGGACGCCCTGAGCAGGCAGTTCCAATCAATCTTTTTTGATTACAATAGATTTGACATCCGCGATGATCAAACCCCTGCTCTGCAAGCGAATGCCAATATTCTTCGAAACAATCCTGTTGTAAGTGTGACCCTGGAAGGGCACTGCGATGAACGAGGAACAGAAGAATATAATCTCGCGTTGGGGGAGCGCCGGGCCAAAGCTGTCAAAGATTATCTGGTTTCTCTTGGCATCGCCCCGGAACGTATTCAGACGATCAGTTACGGTGAAAGCAGGCCGTTTGCGTTTGGGCATAACGAAGACAGTTGGCAGGAAAATAGACGCGCTCAATCAGTCGTCTTAAAGATGCAGTAGAGCTGACTCCATATGGCTTTCTCAGAAGCAGATACCTAATC